>NZ_LLYW01000016.1 GCF_001484195.1 Thermococcus celericrescens | reverse complement strand
ACTGGTGGCCCTGAGAGCAGCGGTTCCGTTCACTCCCATCTGGTGGGTCATCAAGACGACGGCAACGGTCAATCTGTGGCTGGCGTTCTTCAACCTGCTCCCGTTCCCGCCGCTGGACGGCTCCAAGGTCGTCCGCTGGAACGCCGGCTACTGGGCGGTCTCCATCGGCGTCGCCTACCTCCTCTTCAGACTGCTGTAACACTTTCGGTGATACAGAAGGGAAAGGTTAAATAGCCCCACCTTCACTTCTATCACGGTGGTTCCAATGGAGTACAAGAATCCGCTGGGTGTTGATATTGACCTCGAAACCGGCGTCATTCCCGGGGCCAAAAAGCTCGTCAGAAGGCTCAGCGACCTGAAGGGATACTTCGTCGATGAAAAAGCTTACGAAGAGCTTCTCAAGGAGAACCCGGTTGTCTACGAGGTTTACGCGATTGAGCAGGAGGAGAAGGACGGCGACCTCAACTTCGCAACCACCGTCCTCTACCCGGGTAAGGTCGGAAGGGAGTTCTTCTTCACCAAGGGCCACTATCACTCCAAGGCAGACAGGGCGGAGATATACTACGGCATCAAGGGAAGAGGCGGAATGCTCCTCCAGACGCCCGAAGGAAAGGCCGAATGGATAGAGATGGGGCCCGGAACGGTTGTCTACGTTCCCCCCTACTGGGCGCACAGGACCGTTAACACGGGCGACGAGCCGTTCATCTTCCTTGCGATATATCCCGCCGACGCAGGCCACGACTACGGCAGCATAGCCGAGAAGGGCTTCTCCAAACTCGTGGTCGAGGAGAACGGTGAGGTCAGGGTCGTTGACAGCCCGAAGTGGAAGGAGTGAACCTTTGATTTTTCTTCTTCTCACCGCAACCCTTATTAACTTTCAGCAGTTACATCACTCCCGGTGATACAATGTCCTGGGACGCTCTCTACTCATCGGCCTTCGATAAAGTCCGTGAAAACATTGGGAAAATCGGTGGGGTTCTCCTCGCGTACAACACGAACATCGACGCCATAAAGTACCTTGACTCCACGGACCTGGGGCGGCGGATAGAGCGGGCCGGAAAGGACGAGGTTTTGAGGTACTCCGAGGAGCTTCCGGAGAAGATAACCTCCATTGAGCATCTCTTCGGTGGAATTCTCTGGAGCATCAGGCGCGGAAAGGCGGCAGAACTCTTCGTCGAGAGCTGCACCGTCAGGTTCTACATGAAACAGTGGGGCTGGGACGAGCTCAGGATGGGGGGCCAGGTCGGAATAATGGCCAACCTCCTCGGCGGCGTTTACAACGTTCCGGTCATAGCCCACGTTCCCCAGGTTTCGAGGCTTCAGGCGGACCTCTTCAAGGACGGACCGATCTACGTCCCCAAGGTCGAGAACGGGAAGCTTAACCTCGTCCATCCAAAGGAGTTCCAGGCTGACGAGGAGAACTGCATCCACTACATCTACGAGTTCCCTCGCGGGTTCAGGGTTCTCGGCTTCGAGGCGCCCCGCGAGAACCGCTTCATTGGCGCCGCCGATGACTACAATCCGAACGTCTACATAAGGCCCGAGTTCACCGAACACTTTGAGGAGATGGCGAAAAAAGCCGAGCTGGGAATCATCAGCGGTCTCCAGACTCTAACGAGGGAGAACTACCGCGAACCTTTCGAAGAGATGGTGCGCCACCTCGAAATCCTGAACGCGAGGGACGTTCCGGTTCACCTTGAGTTCGCCTTCACCGCGGATGAGACCGTCAGAATGGCCCTGATTGACGTCCTGGGCCATTTCCACAGCGTCGGCCTCAACGAGGTCGAGCTCGCCTCGATAATGGGGGTCATGGGTGAGAAGGGCCTCGCCGAGAAGCTCCTCGCCGACGACCCAGTGGACCCAATCGCGGTCACCGAGGCCATGCTAAGGCTCGCCGAGAGAACCGGCGTTAAGAGGATTCACTTCCACACCTACGGCTACTACCTCGCCCTGACCAACTATAAGGGTGAGTTCGTCCGCGACGCGTTGTTCTTCGCGGCTTTAGCGGCAGCTGCCAAGGCGAAGCTCGGCGACGTCCGCTCGATAGACGACGTGGTCAAGGCCATGGACGTCCCGGTGAACGAGAAGGCTGGAGCGGTGGAGGAGAGGCTTGCCGGGGAGTACGGCATGAAGAACGGCATCGCTGAGATCGATGGCTACCAGCTCTCCTTCGCCCCGACGAAGATAGTAACGAGGCCCAAGAGCACCGTCGGAATCGGCGACACCATATCGAGTTCGGCCTTCGTGGGCGAGTTCGCCCTCCGTTAAATTTCATTTCTACGCCAAAGTTAAAAACAAATGGGCCCAAGTATTGTGCAGAAATCAGGGGTGGTTACCATGAAGACGCTTATTCTTGCGGGGGGCAAGGGAACGCGCCTCTGGCCGCTGAGCAGGGAACTGATGCCGAAGCAGTTCGTTCGGTTCTTGGACGATCGTTCCCTCTTCCAGAGGACCGTGGAAAGGGTGCTCAATCTCGGGTTTTCGAAGCCGGATGAAATATTCGTCGTGACCAATAAGGCATACAAGTTCAGGGTTCTCGACGACATCAGGGAGCTCGGCCTGGAGCTTCCGAAGGGGAATATCCTGCTCGAACCGGAGGGAAAGAACACCCTGCCGGCCATCTACTGGGGCATAAAGCAAGTTGAGGAAACCTTCGGGGACTCAATCGTCGCCGTTCTCCCGAGCGACCACCTGATAGAGGCCAACGAAGCCTACGAAAGGGCTTTCAGGAACGCGGAGAGGCTCGCCCGGGGCCATCTGGTTACCTTCGGGGTAAAGCCGACCCGGCCCCACACTGGCTACGGTTACATAAAGCCGGGCGAGGCCCTGCGGGAGGGTGACGAGCTCCTCGGCTACCGCGTCGATGAGTTCAAGGAGAAGCCGGACTTCGAAACTGCCAAGCGCTACGTTGAGAACGGCTACTACTGGAACAGCGGCATGTTCATGTTTGATACCGAAGTCTTCATTGAGGAGATCCATCGACACGCCCCCGACGTGTACGAGGCCTTTGAGAACGCCGAAAGTGTGGATGAAGCCTACCGCGCCGCCCCTGACATCAGCATAGACTATGGAATCATGGAGAAGACAGACAAGGCCGCGGTGGTGCCCCTTAACGTCTACTGGAACGACCTGGGCAGCTTCGACGCCATCTATGAGGTTATGGGGAAGGACGAGAGCGGAAATGCCGTAAAGATTGGCAGCAAGAAGTCGGAGTACATTCCCCTGAACTCCCGGAACAACCTCGTGATGACGGAGCGCCTGACTGCGACGGTCGGTGTTGAGGACCTCATAATAATAGACACGGACGACGCCCTTCTCATCGCGCACCGTGGGGAGAGCCAGCGCGTCAAGGAGGTTTACAGACTGCTCAAGGAGCGCGGGGACGAGAGGGTCTTTGTCCACAGGACCGCCTATCGTCCCTGGGGAAGCTACACCGTCCTCGAGGAGAACGAACGCTACAAGATAAAGCGCCTCACCGTTCTGCCCGGCAAGAAGCTCTCCCTTCAGATGCACTACCACAGGAGCGAGCACTGGGTTGTCGTTAGGGGGACCGCTAAGGTCACCGTTGGGGACAGGAAAATCCTCCTCCGGCCGGGGGAGAGCACATTCATTCCGGCAGGAGTTAAGCACCGCCTTGAGAATCCGGGGAAGGTCGTCCTTGAGGTCATAGAGACCCAGATTGGGGAGTACCTCGGTGAGGACGATATAGTCCGTTTTGAGGACGACTTTGGGAGGGAGTGATAATGGCTGAAGATGAGAAGGTCAAGAACTGCGGGGATGAATGGGAGCGGTTCAGCAGCTCCATATCTTCCCTTTCGCTCAGCCTTCTGCCTACGCTGCTCTTCGTGCTCATAATGTCCTACATAATCGTCGTGGGGCTTCAGAACGCCGATATAACCTTTACCGTTCAGGGCCAGGAGGTCACCATAACCTACCCGCAGATAGACATACCCGTGGACTACTCCGCCATAAAGAACGCGGTGGTTTACCTCTTCGCCGCGATACTGATAGGCATACCCGTGCCCCTGCTCTCCGGCAAGTGGAAGCCGCTGAAGATACTCGTCTCGCTGATTCAGGCGGGAGCATTCGTCTACGGTCTCTACATCTTCGTGATGATGATAATCAACTTTGCCAGTGCTCTAATGTGAGGTGATTGCAATGGGAAGGCTGTTCGGTACCTTCGGCGTCAGGGGAATAGCGAACGAGATGATAACCCCCGACTTTGCCATCAGGATGGGCATGGCCTTCGGAACGATGCTCAAGCGCGAGGGCAGAAGGAGGCCCCTCGTAGTGGTCGGCATGGACACCCGCGTTAGTGGGGAAATGCTCAAGGGAGCGCTTATAAGCGGTCTCCTGAGCGTCGGCTGCGACGTCATAGACGTTGGAATAGCGCCAACCCCGGCAATACAGTTCGCGACAGCGCACTTCAAAGCCGATGGCGGCGCCGTGATAACGGCGAGCCACAATCCACCCGAATACAACGGCATAAAGCTGCTTGAACCCAACGGCATGGGACTGAAGAAGGAGAGGGAAGCGGTAGTTGAGGATGTTTTCTTTAAAGAAGACTTCGACAGGGCTAGGTGGGACGAGATAGGCGATGTCAGGAAGGAAGACGTCATCAGACCCTACATCGAGGCGATAAAGAGCAGGGTTGACGTTGAGGCCATCAAAAAGCGGAAGCCCTTCGTGGTTGTGGATACTTCCAACGGCGCGGGTAGTTTGACGCTTCCCTACCTCCTCAGGGAGCTTGGCTGTAAGGTCGTTTCTGTAAACGCCCACCCGGACGGCCATTTCCCTGCCAGAAATCCGGAGCCGAACGAGGAGAACCTGAAGGGGTTTAAGGAGATAGTGAAGGCCCTCGGTGCGGACTTCGGTGTCGCCCAGGACGGCGACGCCGACAGGGCAGTCTTCATCGACGAGAACGGCAGGTTCATCCAGGGTGACAAGACCTTCGCCCTGGTTGCCGATGCCGTGCTTAAGGAAAACGGTGGGGGGCTTCTCGTTACCACAATCGCGACTTCGAACCTGCTCGACGACATAGCGAAGAGAAACGGGGCCAGAGTTATGCGCACAAAGGTGGGCGACCTTATCGTTGCTAGGGCTTTACTTGAGAACAACGGGACGATAGGCGGCGAGGAGAACGGGGGAGTAATCTTCCCGGACTTCGTGCTCGGCAGGGACGGGGCCATGACGACTGCCAAGATAGTCGAGATATTCGCCAAATCCGGCAAGAAGTTCAGCGAGCTGATAGATGAACTGCCTAAGTACTACCAGTTCAAGACGAAGAGGCACGTTGAGGGCGACAGGAAGGCCATCGTGACTAAAGTCGCGGAGCTAGCCGAGAAGAAGGGATACAGGGTGGACACGACCGACGGGACGAAGGTACTCTTCAACGACGGCTGGGTTCTGGTCAGGGCTAGCGGAACCGAGCCGATAATCCGGGTCTTCAGTGAGGCAAAGAGCGAGGAGAAGGCCGAGGAGTACCTGAGGCTGGGACTGGGGCTGTTGGAGGAGGCGATCGGGGCTTAGCTTCTTTCATTCTTCCTACCTAAATTGGGTTGGGAATAAAAAGAAATCAACTCAGCCGATCTTTACATAGAATCCCATGGGAACCTCGACCGAACAGGAGCTGAACCAGCCCGTTTTGAATTTGTACTTTTGAGCGCTCTTGGAGGCGTGTAGTGTTATTGGGGGTCCGTAGTTTTGTATCCCACCGTCCATACTGATACTCCCCGCTTTCTCATATTGAATTGAAGCAACGAGTCCCGCAACTGGCGCGGGTGCCCCAAAGGCGACTGCAATGGCTCCGACTGGAATCCCGATTCCGAACTTAATACCACAATTTCCGCTGATGCCTTTGAAAAGGTATTGGAGACTTATTCCATCGTCCTTCAGGAGAGCGTGCTGAAGGCCTTCCTTTGTAAACCTGTAAAACCTTTCAAGTTTTGGAGATTCGACTTCATAGCCCCCATTGATGATGTACCCGTTGACACCCCTGCCTGCGTTCACGTCGTAGATTCCGACGTCTATCCTCTCCCGTCCGGTTTCACCGCAACCGTAGGCCCCCATTCCCCAGGCGCAGATATACTCCTTTTCGTGTCTGTAGTAGGGTTTGGCCCAGATGTATATGTAGCCCATCTTGCCTTCGGGAACGTCTATCGAGCGGTAAAAGTAATAGTGACCCTCCACAGGAACCCACTTCTTCCCGTATATCGTCACGGACGATGAAAGGACTTTAACCGGGTCACCATTTCTGAACTTTGCCTCCAAGTCCGTTCCATACGCCAACGTTGCCGAGAACTCCGTTTTGTACGTGGCCTCCAGTGAGATTGAACCCTGGAGCCTTCCCTTTCCGTTTCTGTTGTCGATAATCAGCAGGGGGACCTTAACGTAGTCCTTCGCCTCCCAGGAGTCATCTGCGGGCCTCCATTCGTAGTGGTACCATCCCTCGTGGGCGGGTTTTGGAAGGGGTTCTTTTTCGAGAACCGTAACCGCGACCCTCTTGGTGGCTCCTTCCAAATCTTCCGTCGAGAGGAGGGTTGAGCCAATCCCCCTGTAAAGAACGCCGTTTTTCCTATCTACAACCCAGACTGAAACCCTGACTCCGTAGCGTTTCTCTTTGCTTATCCGTGGGAGGGTTTTCCGCAGGTTTGCTACCTTCACAATGCTTCTCGTTGTGTCGAGTTTCCATATTCCGGTGCGTTTGATTCTGTAGTGGCCGAGGGTTTTGATGCCCGATGGGGTGGCGACGTCAACCTGAACCTGAATCTCGTAGTCCTCTGAGAAACCCTTGAGGACCTTTCCCTTCTCGTCGGTCAGAACTATGGCCATTCCGTCCTTTGGGGGCATCCATTCAGCCGATGCTGAGGTTGCCATTAGGAGTGTTATTATCAACAATATGCCCAGGGTTTTGAATTGTTTTATCGTCAGACATCACCATAATAACTTACATCAATGGTATTTTTAAGGTTTATGATAATCTGGCTGTTTCGGGGACTTAACTTTAACATAAAAAAGTCAATAACTCTGGTTAAATCCGCTCATCTTCCACTCTTCCAGCAGTTTTCTTCCCTCTTCCGCGCTCCTTGGAACCGGCAGGCCCAGGCTCAGGAAGAGCTCGGCCAGGGGTGGGACATCTAGGTTGTGCTCCCTCAGAAGCTCAGGGTTTCCGAGTATCTCCTCGGGCGTTCCGACGGTAACTATTCTTCCCCCATCCATCAGGGCTATCCTGTCGCACAGGGCCAGGTAATCCGCCTCGTGGGAGGCCAGTATTATTGTCTTCCCCTCCGCCCTCAGCTCCGTTATCAGTCTCCTCATAATCTTTTTGCCTTTAAAGTCGAGGTTGGCGAAGGGCTCATCGAAGGCTATCACCTCTGGCTCCATGGCAAGAACCGTAGCTATCGCTATTCTCTTCTTCTCGCCGAAGCTTAGCTCCCGGGTTTCCCTCTCTGCGTATTCGAGCATTCCGACCTTCTCAAGCGCCCACAGAACGCGTTCCCTCAGCTCCTCTCCCCTCAGGCCTAAATTGTAAGGGCCGAAGGCAACGTCCTCGAACACGGTCGGCGAGAAGAGCTGGTCGTTGGGGTCTTGAAAGACTATCCCGACCTTTCTCCGTACTTCCTTCGGTTTTTTTGCCGGGTCAAGGCCGTCCACAGTGACCTTGCCCTTCTTCGGCTTGAGTATGCCGTTGAGGTGCAGCATGAGGGTGCTCTTTCCTGCTCCGTTTGGCCCGAGGAAGCCAAACAGTTCTCCCCTCTCAATCGTGAGGGTTATCCCCCTGAGCACTTCCCTGCCGGAATAGGAGAAGTGAAGATCCTTCAGCTCTATCATACCAGCAGTCCCCCCAGAGCGAGCAGGGCTAGCATTGTGGTCTTCGCATTGGGTCTCGGCTCTTCCAAGCTGGGAAACTCCCCAAAGCCCCTCGCAAGCATGGCTCTGTATATCCTCCCGTTTCTGAGGTATGCCCGGACGAACACCTCACCGATGAGGGAGCCGAGCTTTCTGTAGTACTCCCCCTTCCCCACACCAAACGCCCTTGAGTCCAGGGCGCGCTTCATCCTCGTTGCATCGTCCGTGAAGAGGTCAATGTAGCGGTAGGTGAATGCCAGCGTCAGGGTGAGTATCCGGGGGAACCTCAGCGCTTCCATCTCAGCAAGAATTCTTGAAAAACCAACGGAGTTAGTCACAACGAGGGCCGTTCCCGCGGAGAGGAACGCCTTTCCGAGGAGCATGAAGAATGAGTATATTCCCTCGTGGGTTATCGGGCCAAGGGGTGTCTCCAGGAGCGGCCCTCCCGGGTTAAAGAGCGCCATGATGAACAGAAGTCCCTCAAAGCCGAGGAGAAAGCCGAGCTTTTTGAAAACGCTCCTCTTTGGCCTCATGATGAGGGTGACCACCAGGAAAAGGAGTCCAAAATAGGCCAACTCCGTTAGGCTCTTTCTCGTCACGACTCCGATTGCATAAAGGAAAATGACGGGCAGGTACACCTCAGGCACCCTTGGCGAGTTTTGCTAAACCGTAGCCAACCCCGAAGGTTAGGATGATTCCGAGCAGCCCCATGACCACGCTCTGGCCCCAGGTTTCGCCGTAATCGAGGGGAGCGTGGTAAACCGGGTTCTCCTCAAGGCCGACCTTTTCCATAGTGGCCTCCAGCCCGTCCGGGTTGCTCGATGCGAGGGGCAGCACTATCGCCATCACGACGGCTATAATTATCAGACCCTTAAAAATCGTCCTCATGCAGGCACCCCCTCAATTGATGGAAGCTTTGCCCTTACGGCGTAGACTATCAGGACGGTGAGTACCGCTTCACCGATTCCGATTATCGAGTGGTAGCCGGCCATCAGGGTAAGGACTTTGAAGAACGGAAGGCTGTGGCTCAGGCCTATCTCAACCGCCGCGAGGGTTGCTCCTAAGACAACGGAGAGCCATGCGGCAAAGCCCATTGCAAAGGTTTCGTTGATGCCCTTGAGCTTGGTATAAATGCCGTAGCCTACGATGGCCCCTATCAGTCCCATGTTGAGGATGTTTGCGCCGATTGCCGTTATTCCTCCGTCCCCGAAGAGGAGCGTCTGTATGAGCAGAACCGCGGTCATGACTATTACCGCCGCGTAGGGTCCGAGCATTATCGCAACCAGCGTTGCTCCTAGCAGGTGTCCGCTGACGCCCCCTATTATCGGGAAGTTGACCATCTGCGCCGCGAAGATTCCGGCCGCGAAGAGGCCTAGGAGAGGTATCTTCTCCTCCGGGAAGTTCCTGAGCTTTTTGGCCGCGTAGGCTATTCCAGCTATCGTTATTGCGTAGGTTATGACTATAATGGGTGTACTCAACAGTCCATCCGGGATATGCAACCTAAACACCTCCGGTGGTTTTGTTGTGCTATCGATTGAATAAAGAGTAACACGAAATAAAAGCGTTTTTTAAACCGCGTATTACCAACCAAAGGTTGAGAACAGTGATTGTGCGGCCTCGTTACAGAAAAGAAATGGGATGGGCTCAGAGGTAGCCCCTGTCTTCCTCCTCCGGGGCGGGAGGCATCTGCTGCTCCAGCATGGCCCTCTGCATCTCCTGAACCTTCCTGAGTATTTCCTCCGTCTCCTTGGCGCGCTCTTCGAGGGCGGTCATGTCGAGCTCAAGACCAAGGATTTTGGTCACCGCTAAAAGGACGGACTTTGCCGCCTTTGCATCGACGATGTAGCCAAGGCTCTCGCCGAGAAGGCTTACCCCGTACATCGAGCGGAGCTTGCCCATGCCGAGCAGAAGGCCAGCGGCACCGACTATCGCTCCCCCTTCGTCCTCTCGCCAGATGACGTCAACGCTGCATCCCTCAAGCTTTCTCTGGTAGTACTCAACCAGCTCCTCGTGGGTCACGGCAGCGAGAACCCTCGGCTCCCCCTGGAGCTCGGGCACCTGGTAGCCGCCCATCGTGATTATCTCGCGAACGCCAAATTCGTTGACGAAGTCCAGCATCTTTCCGACGACCTCGAAGTGGCCGGGGCTGTCGGTGGGCGGAACCTGCTGGTCGCCGGTGATGATTATGATGTCCCTGCCGTTCTCGTCGGGGTTCTTCCAGTAGTAGAACTCGTTCTTCATCAGCTCGACGACGGAGTTCTTCTTTATGAGAACCTGGTGCATGAAGTGCGGTGAGTAGAGGTCTGCGAACTTGACCGCGTTGAGCTCCTGGATGAGGTGCTCCGCGGCGAGCTTTCCAACCAGGCCTATCCCTGGAAGACCCTCGATAAAGACCGGGTCTCTGAGTTCGGGCCTCTCATAGACATGGATAACTGACTCTTTCATATCAATCCCTCCCTGCTATGCCCAGCTGCTCGCGCTTCAGCCTTCTCCTGTACTCGCCGTAGGGGTCCTCTGGTGAAAAGCGCGGTGGATGTGCCACCTTAGTCTTCTCACCGCAGACGGGACATATCTCCTTCAGCGTGTAGCGCCCGCAGCCGGGGCACTTCCTGATCCGGAAGTGCATCATGAACCCCTCTTCTTGACCTTCTTAATGCGCTTCTCCTTCCTGATGAGCGTCGCTTCGCCGCCCGCTTCCTTTATGACGCGGAGTATCTCCTCGGCTATGTTCTCAAGGACCTCCTCCGCCTTGTAGTAGTCCGGGGCAGTTATGTCTATCCTGTACCTCGGCGCTCCCTGGTATGAGAACTTGACGTCTATCTCCTTCTCCTCGTTGGCCCTGTCGCGGGCCCTTATGAGGGCTTCCCTGATTATCTCGATGCCGTCGGGCTTCGGGACCGTTATCTCGAACTCGGCGTCGATCGTAACGGTTGGAATCTCGACGTAGGCCTCGATTATCGGCTCCAGGGCCTCAGTCCACTCGTCGCTGATGAGGCCCTTGAGGACGTCCATGCCGTTCTGGGC
Organism: Thermococcus celericrescens; assembly: GCF_001484195.1. Classification (NCBI taxonomy): domain Archaea; kingdom Methanobacteriati; phylum Methanobacteriota; class Thermococci; order Thermococcales; family Thermococcaceae; genus Thermococcus; species Thermococcus celericrescens. Next base: position 19,932 of record NZ_LLYW01000016.1, on the reverse strand, counting down.
GGCGTCTTCAAAGGCGGCGTAAACCTCGCCGTACTCCTCCTCAAGGGGAACCCAGACCTCTTTCCAGGCGGTTTCGAAGTCCTTTCCTATCTTCTCAGCCGCCATCTTGAGGAGGTTCTCGGCCTTCTGGGCGCGCTTATACTCCTGGAGCTTGGCCTTCCTCTGCTGCTGATTCACCCTCTTGAGGCTCAGGTCAATGTGCCCCTTGCTCGGGTCAACGCGTATAACTTTGGCGACTATCTTCTGGCCCTCTTTAACGTGGTCCCTGATGTTCTTGACCCAGGTGGAGGCGACCTCGCTTATGTGCATGAATCCCTCCTTTCCGGGGTACTCGTCGAGCTTGAGAAATGCACCGTAAGGGTGAATGCTCTTGACGGTAGCAACCACGAACTCTCCCTCTTCGGGGTACTCTTTGGCTTTCCTCGGCATTACAACCACCTCTAATTTTCTCTGCCTGGGTAAGTTACGAAAAGAGGTATTTAAAGTTTAGCAGAAGCCTCCGGGCACGGAGGCAAAGGAAAGGGAAAGGTTCACTCGAGAACCTCGAGTATCTTGGCCTTGATGACGCCCTTCCCGCCGGTCGGCTCGACGAGGGTCGCGCCGCAGACGAGGCAACGGACGGTGGTTGCCGGGTTGCTGAAGACTATCTGCTCGTTGCCGCAGTCTATGCACTTGACGCGGAGGAACCTGCTCCTCGGCATCGGGATGAGGTTCTTCGGGAGCGCCATGGATCACACCTCCACCAGCTCGAACTTCTTAACGCGGAAGCCCTGTCCCCTGGTGTGGGCCTTGCCGCAGACGGTGCACCTGAAGCGGAGGTCGAGCTTCTTGACCGGCTTCTCCCTTCCGGCCGGGTTCGGCCTCGGGAAACCGCGGTAACCCTTCATGATCCTGCGGAATCTCCTCTGACCCTGGCTGAGCTCGCTCCTCGGTCTCTTCTTGACCTTCTCGACCTTGTGGATAGTGTGCTTCTTACAGTAGGGGCAGTAAGTCCTTATCTGCTTCGGGTACTTCATTCTCTCACCTCCACGCAGAGGCCCGGTGGGTTCCTACTCGCCCCAGCCTCGGACACCCCCGAGCCGTGAGGCATGATAGTGCCTGCAAACCCCGGTAGCCGCGAGGCTTTAAAAAAGTTTTTGCTTGCGCGAACCACTGGCACCAGGTATAAAGTTGAACGGGGAAAAGAGCGGGCGGAAATGCCCTCACTCGGCGGGTGCATAGTAGCAGCGCTTCGGTGAGATGATTTTGCCCTCCTTTTTGAGCACTTTTATGGCCTTGTCCACTTCCTTCTTGTCGATGCCGGCAAGCTCGGCTATCTCCTTGCTCTTGAGGGGCTTTCCGGCTTCCTTCAGAACCTTGAAAACGAGTTCAACCTCAGCCATCTTTATCACCCCATCGGTTTGTCAATAGAACCTGAAACGTTTGAACTTAAAAGGTTATTGGTCAGAACTGTAGTATGAATGGAACCACGAACGGCACCAGTGCCGTGAGCACGAAGCCGTGAACGAAGGCTATAAGCGCGACCTCGCTGCCCCCGAACTTCGTCATTATCGGCAGCGTCGTGTCCATGGTTGTGGCACCGCCCATGGAAACCGCCAGCTCCTTTCGCATCTTTCCGATAGCGACGGGGTACAGCAGAACGGTGAATATCTCCCTGGTGAGGTTAGCTAGGAAGCCGAGGGTGCCGTAGACGGCGGAGTACTGGGCTATCAGAGGCCCGGTGAGGCTGTACCAGCCGCAGCCGGCAGCAACTGCAAGCCCCCACTTGAGCTCTATCCCCAGGAGCAGGGAAGCGACGAGGCCGCCCAGGAGTGAGCCCAGGAGAGTGCCGAGGGGCAGCTTTATGGCGAGCCTTCCGAGCTTCCTGATCTCCGCGAGCCGGAAGCTCTGACCAAGGTCTATTCCGATTATCAGTATCAGCAGGTAGAGCATGATTTCATAGAGATTGCCGAATTCCGGAGCGTAGAAGTGCCCTGTGAGTATCCCTGCAATCAGCGCGACCAGAACGTAGGCCAGAAACCTCATCCCTTTCCCCCCACGAGGAGAGCGATCCCAACGCTGCCCGCTATGGTGAGGGCCGCGAATACTATGGACGAACTAAGGAGCCACAGGGCATCTATCTTCACCTTCCCCGCCTCGACACTCATGAAGAATATTAGGAGCAGCAGTGCGGCGCTCATGGGGGCGTCAACGTTCACCTTACGCTCTTTCCTGCGGAGAACGTAGCCTATGAGAACGCCCGCGATTAGTGGGATAAAGATGTTCATGTAAAAACCTTCCTCTGAAGGTTAATAAACGTATCGAGGGGCTCGGAGGGTGTTCACGTCATCATCCGTGAGCTTTCAGTTTGCTTGCTAATCGTCATCGCCCGTAACCCGTTACAGTCACGCATTTTTAAACCTATGCGGGCAAAGGTTTTTTACGGCAACCATTCATCATTCAAATGGTGGTTCACATGATTCGCGCATCCGAAAGGGCCATGGGCATCGAATACGCCATAAGGGATGTTGTTCTCCCGGCGAGGGAGCTTGAAAAGAAGGGAATAAAGGTCATCCGCCTCAACATAGGCGATCCGGGCAAATACGACTTCCAGCCGCCCAAACACATGAGGGACGCGTACTGCAAGGCCATCCAGGATGGGCACAACTACTACGGACCGAGCGAGGGAATTCCCGAGCTGAGGGAAGCGATAGTGGAGCGCGAGAGGAAGAAGAACGGTGTTGAGGTAACCCCGGAAGACGTCCGCGTTACCGCAGCTGTTACAGAGGCGCTGCAGTTCATATTCGGGGCCCTCCTCAACCCCGGGGACAACATCCTTGTTCCGAGTCCAAGCTATCCGCCTTACACTGGCCTCGTCAAGTTCTACGGCGGCATTGCCAACGAGTACCTTACCGTAGAGGAGAACGGCTGGCAGCCGGATATCGATGACATGAGGAAGAAGATAGACGAGAGGACAAAGGCCATAGCGGTCATCAACCCGAACAACCCAACGGGAGCGCTCTACGAGAAGAAAACGATTAGGGAGATACTCGACCTTGCCGGTGAATACGATCTGCCTGTGATAAGCGATGAGATATACGACCTCATGACCTACGAAGGAAAGCACGTCTCCCCTGGCTCCCTCACGAAGGACGTCCCGGTCATCGTTATGAACGGCATGTCAAAGGTCTACTTCGCCACCGGCTGGCGTCTCGGCTACTTCTACTACGTTGACCCAGAGAACAGGCTCGCCGAGGTCAGGGAGGCGATAGACAAGATGGCCAGGATAAGGCTGTGCCCCAACACTCCAGCCCAGTTCGCTGCCATAGCGGGCCTAACGGGCCCGATGGATTACCTTGAGGAGTACATGGCCAAGCTCAAGGAGAGGAGGGACTACATCTACAAGCGCCTCAGTGAGATTCCGGGGATAAGCACCACCAAGCCTCAGGGAGCCTTCTACATCTTCCCGAGGATAGAGGAGCGCTCCAAGTGGAAGAACGACAAGGACTTCGTGCTTGATGCTCTCCATGAGGCGCACGTGCTCTTTGTCCACGGCTCTGGCTTTGGCTACGCCGGCGAGTGGCACTTCAGGATAGTCTTCCTGCCGCCGGTTGAGATACTCGAAGAGGCCATGAACAACTTCGAGGCCTTCATGAGAAAGAGGCTTGCGGAGTGAATTCTTGGTACCTCTTTCCTTTTCCCTTCTGGCCGGTCATTAAAAAGAGAGATCAGCCGCCGGAAACTACCGGGATAACCTCAACGTAGTCACCATCCTTCACGTTCTCATCTTCAAGTGCGACCCTTCCGTTGAGCTTTGCTATGGCGCTCTCGGTGTTGAAGCCGACCTCACGGAGAACGTCGGCCACCTTCATGCCCTTCTCCCACTCGACCTCCGTCTCGATTCCCCTTCCCAGGACCTTGACCTTGATCATCTCTCACCACCTCCATGAACTCTGAGGGAGTCTTTTATAAACCCGCCGGAAGCCAAAAAACTTAAAAACCCTCCCCTGCTCATATAACCTGGGCACGGGAGTGCCGCGGTAGCCTAGCCTGGTAGGGCGCCGGCCTGCTAAGCCGGTGGCCGTTGGCCACAGGGGTTCAAATCCCCTCCGCGGCGCCAAAATCTTTCTCCGGGTCGAATGCCGGGATAGCCTAGAGGCGAGGCGGTGGACTGCAGATCCGCTTTACGGGGGTTCAAATCCCCCTCCCGGCTCCACAACAAACTTTTGCAGGGCAAAAGTTTGATCAAAAGTTGGTGATTCCTTTTTTGAGGTGCTCCTTTGAGAAGGTTTGCCTTTTTGAGTTGTAGTTTTTGGGTTTGGAATTCATAATCGGAGTGCTCTAATTTAAGGGGTTTGTTCATTTTCGCGCTCCAGATGAGCGCTTTAAGCGTTTAAACCCGCGTTTTTGAGGGGCTTTGAATCGTGAATTCCTGCTTGAAAATGCCTGTTGAGATTGCAAACCTTTTCTCAGTTGGCTTTTTGTGAGGAATCACGAACTTTGATGAAACTTTGCCCAGCAAAGTTTCAGCGTTGACAGAAAGAGTGCGTGCAATTCTGACGTGCTTAATCCTCTAGTGGATTTACTCTTTAATTGGCAGTTCTGCAGTATTTCACTCTCCTCAAGACGTCCGAAGAACGCCAGAATAAGTGTGAAACCTGATTAATGGCTTGTTTTAAAGCTAAACCACCTTTTGAGGGCGAATTTAGAGTGCACGCTTCGGTTCCCATCATCTTAACCTGAAGGAACTCTTTTGGTGAAGCTTCTTCCAAATTGGCGGGCCTGCTCTTTGAATTATCTGCTCACAGTAAAACCCCTTTTGTCAACCTTTGTGCAGGCAAAGTCTGGCCCGCAACAAACCATAAATACCTCCCCGCTTACCTACCTTCGATGAGCGCCCCGGTCTTCAACTCAAAACTCTGTGCGATCTGCAAGGGCAGAAAGCTCCTCTGCGGCAGGCCGACCTGTCCGATTCTTGAGCGCTTCAGGGTAGCCCGCACCGTCGAGCAGAGACTGAACAAACGTCACCTCTTCGGCTCCTCGCCGCCGAGCATCTTCGTTGGCGAGTACGGTTATCCCAAGGTCCGCATAGGACCCCTGGTGCCCCCTATTGAGGGCAACACCAGCCACCTTGACAGCCCCATGAAGTGGGAGGACAAGACGATAAAGGACATCCTCTACTACCGTTCGCTTCTCGTCATGGGTGAGACGAAGGCTGACGTTCACGTAAGGCGGAGCGGTAGGATCCTCGGCGAGGTTCAGGAGCTGGCGATGTCGATAAAGCCCGTTGACAGCGAGATTCTCCTCAAGAGGAAGCCCGTTCTCAAAGTCCTCCCGAGCGAGTTTGCCCCGCCTATCGGGCCGAAGGCGGAGCTTTTAGATTTTGAACTGACCGAGAATCCCCGCATTCCGCGGAGGACGGATTACGTTGTCAGCGATGAGCTGAAGGCGGAAGCGGCTATAATGCGCCTCTACAACTGGGGCTTCGACGAGTACTACATCATAAGGCTCCTCTCCGCCGGTCTCCTCGGCTTAGACAAGAGGCTCGTCCCAACGAGGTGGGGCATTACAGCCGTTCAGGACACACTCGGGAAGAATCTGCGGCGCGAGATTCTGCACAACCCTGAGATAAACGACTACGAGGTTTACTTCTACCGGTTCATGGGTAACCGCTACGCGGTTCTCCTGATGCCGGAGAGCTACGCCTTTGAGCTCCTTGAAGTCTGGCTTAAGGGGTCTCTCTTCGGCGCCTCGGAACCCAGCGTCATCCACGACTACGAGGACTTCCGCGGGAGGAAGGAGTACGTCAAGGAAACCGCCGGCGCATATCACGCGGCGAGGCTGAGCGTCCTCGAAGCTCTGAGAGCAAGGAGGAGGCAGGCAAGGGTAGTGGTTTTCCGCGAGGTAACGCCGGAGTACTATGCCCCGGTTGGCGTCTGGCAGATTCGCCTCGGGGTGAAGAAGGCGATGGGCAACTTGATAGGGCGCTTCGAGACGCTCAACGAGGCCCTCGACGCCATAAGGAGGCGTCTTGAGCATCCCTTCGAGAGGTACCTGGCCAGGAGCTACATCCTCGGAAGCCTCGCGAGGCAGAAAACTTTGGACGAGTGGCTCGGAAAGAATTTATACCGCCTCGGCGAAAAGGGAGTCGGTGGATGATGACCACTCCATCCCACTGAAGATGATGAGTGCACGTCAGGCTGACACCACTTGGAGGTTTTGGGATGAGGAAGAAGCTCGCCCTCATAAGCATCGATGGCTGTGGGGTCTACAACCTGAAGCACATGCCCTTCCTGAGCGAGCTTGCTGAAAGCGGTGAGTTCGCGGTGGTTGATTCCATCTTTCCAACGCTCACGGACTTAGTTCACACCAGCGTGATGACAGGGGTGTGGCCGAAAGACCACGGCGTCGTCGAGAACGGCTACTACGACCGCCTCTCTGACAGAAAGGTCAACTTCTACGACTACGAGGTGGCATTTAATCCCCACAAGGTCATTAAGGCCCCAACCATCGTTGACCTGTTACGGCAGAAGGGTGTTAGAACCGCAGCCGTCAGCGGCTATACGATGCCCCCGTTCAGCGGGACGGACGTTAGAATCTTCCCGCCCTTCTTTGCCGGCGACAGGATGTACCGCCAGCACGGCCGCGATTGGAGGAAGGACGTCTGGGTCATGAACTCGGCCATATACTTATACGAGGAGTGCAGACCGGATTTGCTTCTCGTACACTTCGCTTCGATAGACGGCATGGGCCACGACTATGGGCCGCTGAGTGAGGGGGCTCTAAAGGCTGTTGAGACGGTCGATACGGCCGTTAGAACCCTCTGGGAGCGCCTGAAGGAAGAGTACGCCTTCATAATCTTCGCTGACCATGGACAGGAAGAGGTTCACACCTGGGTGAACCTGAGGATTTATCTCAGAAAGCACGGGGTTGAAACGCTCCGCGTCTCCTCCGGAGGGGGGGTTCACGTCTACCTCAAAGACCCCGGCCAGAGTGAGGAGGCCTTCGAGGTTCTCAGGAGGGCGCCGGGGGTCAAAGACGTCTTCTTCCGCGACGAGCTTCCCCACCTGGACACCCCCAACAGCGGCGAGCTGGTAGTCTCTTCAAAGCCAGGCTACTGGTTCTGCTCCCACAGAATGTGCAAGGGCATAAAGGGCGTCAGCCACTGGGTTAAGGGAATGCACGGCTCGATGAACGAGCCGGTGGTGAAGGTTCCACTCATACTCTGGGGCTTTGAGAACGTTGAGCTTGAAGAGCCTGGCCTGATGGACATCGCGCCGACGGTTTTGAGCTTCTTCGGGATTGAGAAGCCGGCGAACATGGTGGGGAGGAGCTTGCTGAAGAGCTGAACGCCTTCGCATCACTTGGTTCTACAGCCAACGGTGTCTGTTGTGGTGAATAAACCCAATCTCGTAAATTGTAAACTGGAATCAGAGGGCTTAAATATGAAGCCAAATCCATATATACCTTGAGCGCGTAAAACGAAGTGAGAATAACTCTTCTTCAATCGATATCTCTGTGGAGATGGTTCTATGAAAAAGCACGCTGAGTATTTGGTTGTCGGTTCTGGGGCCGGTGGGGCTACCATAGCGAGGGAGCTAAGCAGGGAGGGAAAGGACGTTCTAATCGTTGAGGCCGGAAAGTACGAGGGGCACGTTGGGACTTTCAGGGACTCGCTCAGGTACTTTGACACGACCGGTCACATGACCCCAAAGACTTCCAGGGAAGGAGTCATCCTCTGGAGGACGATAATGGCCGGAGGCTCGACGGTTGTCTCATGCGCCAACGGGACGCGTTGCCTCCAGGAGGAGTTCAAGGATCTGGGCATTGAACTGGAAGGCGAGTTCAGGGAGGCAGAGGAGGAGATGAAGATCGCCCCCACGCCGAAGAGCCTTCTGTCCGATGCATCGCTGAAAATGCTAGATGTTTCTGCGGAGCTGGGCTACAAAATGGAACCCATGCCGAAGTTCCTCGACTTTGCGAAGTGCATCCGGTGCGCCCAGTGCACGTTCGGCTGCCTCCAGAGCGCCAAATGGACGGCCCTCGACTACCTCAACGATGCGGTTTCATACGGTGCCGAGGTGCTCTACGAGATGGAAGTTAAGGAGGTCATTGCGGAGAGCGGAAAGGTTACTGGGGTCAGGGGGCGTGGAAAGAGCGGATACGTGGAGATCGGGGCTGACAACGTCATCCTTGCAGCGGGAGCGCTGGCTACACCGGTTATCCTCCAGAACTCCGGAGTGGAAGGCGTTGGAGGCAACCTCTTCATTGACATGTTCGTGAACGTCTACGGAAAGGCTGAGGGACTGCACCAGACCAGGGAGCCGGCAATGGCGCTGGTAGACCACGAGTTCCACGACGAGAGGGGCTTCATCCTCTCCCCGTACATAAACACCAACAGGATGGTCAGGTTCATGGAGGCAGGCAAGAAGGGTTTCATGATGCCCACCGGCAAGCTCGTCGGTATGATGGTGAAGACCGCGGACGACTCCTCGGGAAGGGTCTACCCGAACGGGGACGTCTCGAAGGGAATAACCAGCAACGACAGGAAGAGGATAGACGACGGGGTCTCCATTGCCGAGGAGATACTGAAGGGCATAGGTGCCCAATCCTTCGTCGTGTCCAAGCCGCAGGGGGCGCATGTCGGCGGCACCGCCGGTATTGGACGGGTCGTTGATGAGAACCTGGAGACGGAGATCAGAAACCTCTACGTCTGCGACGCGAGCGTCCTCCCAAAGGCCCCGGGAATGCCCCCGATACTGACGATAGTTGCACTGGCAAAGTGGCTCGGAAAAGCCCTCGCCCACTGACCTTTTAATTTTCCAGAAAAGCTGAACAAACGGAAATGAAGGAGGGAAAGCCTCCAGTCCTCAGCGTGAGGACTGGGCGATCCTCTCAATCTCTTCCTTCTTGCTGTAAGCGAAGCTCTTCGGGTCCCTGTTGGCGGCCGCTATTATCTCCTCCGCGAGGGCCTGGGCGTAGCTGGTCTTGTTCCTGTAGCACTTGGCGCTGGCTCCAAGGGCGATGTTCTTGAGGGCTATGTCGAGCCTCCTGAGCGGGGCAACGTCAACGGCCATGTGGTAGCGGATTCCACCGAAGGCAATGGTGGTGGTGTCCTCTCTCGGGGAGGAGTTCTCGAGGGCCCTGACGAGAACCTGTATCGGGTTCTGCTTGGTGCGCCTCTCGATGATAATGAAAGCCTCCTTGACGACCTCGTAGGCCTTCATCTTCTTGCTCATGAGGGAGCGGTGCTCACGCCTCATGAAGTGGCCGCCGACCTTGTGGCCGCTGGCACCGCTGCGCATGACCTTGTTGATGAGCCTCTCGACGATGTGAACGTTAGCCTTTCCGAAGGACTTCTTGGCGTGCCTTCCGTGGCTGTGCGGGAGGATCCTCGGCTCCAGGTTGATGTAGGGCCTGAGGGACGGGTCGTTCACGACGACGTCCTCAACGCTCCACCTGCCCATGACCTTGGGCTCCTTAGGCTGATAGAACCTCTCGGTGATTGCCTTGGCCATTCACTTCACCTCCTCGGCTTCTCCTTCCTTCCCTTGACGAGCTCCTTGAGGGAGACCCTGTTGACCTTGACGACCTTGTACCTGATTCCCGGGATATCACCGACGGAACCACCCTTTGGACCACCGATTCCCTCGATGATGACCTCGTCGTGCTCGTCGATGTGGTTGATGGCACCGTCACCGGGGGTGAAAGCGGTAACGACCTTACCGTTCTTGATGAGCTGAACACGAACTGCCTTACGCATAGCCGAGTTCGGCTGCTTTGCCTCGACGGCTATCTTCTCAAGGACGATGCCCTTGGCCTGCGGGGCACCTCCAAGCGGGTCGCTCTTCTCCTTGAGCCTGAGGACTCTCCTCTTGTACCTGATGTCGCTCCAGCGGAACTTCTTCCTCTTGAGCTTGAGCTTCCTTCCGGCAAACTCTCCATACGGGGCCTTCTTTCCAGCCATGATCATCACCTCAGATTATGACCACATCGTGAATGCCGTGGTGTCTCTCCATCAACTCTTTCACGAGGTTGATGTTCTGGCCGCCCTTTCCGATAGCCCTGGCCTTGTCGCGGGGCCCGATGTCGAGGAGGGCGACCTTCTTACCATCACGCTTCTCAGTGATGTGGACCTTTTTAACCTTAACCCCGAGGCTCTTATAAATGTTCCTCAGGAACTCTTCGGGGTTCTCCGAGTGCTCGATGAGCTCTATCTCCTTTCCGAGCATGTTCTGGACGCGCTTGACGTTGGCTCCCTTCTTTCCGAGGGCCAGTCCCATCTCGCCCTTCTTAATGACGTATATGAGCCTGTTCCTATTGGTGTCGATGAGGCAGTCCATCACTGTCGCTCCGGTCATGCTCTCGAAGAGCGCTATGAACTTGATCTGGTCGGTGTTGAGCTTGAGCGGCATTACTCCTTACCCCCAGCCAAGGCCAGTATCCTGCTCTCACCGGGGTCGATTATCGCGAGGGCCGAAACGGTGTGCGGCCTTCCGAGGAGGGTTCCGAGCTCGACGCTGGTTCCCTCGAACTCGTAAATCGGTATGCCGCTGAGCTTGGCGTAGTAGAGTATGTCCTCCTTTATGTCCGGCCTCGCGTTCCTGGCCACGATAATCATCTTGGCACCGCCCATCTTGGCGTACTGGATGGCCTTCTTCGCTCCCATGATTATCTTTCCGGTGTCCTCTGCCTTCCTAAGCTCGAATGCGAAATCAACCATACATCACACCTCCCTACTCCCTTTTCGGTCTCAGGGGGAGATTCATTGCCAGTTTGACCATTCCGGTTCCGACTGGAACCGGCTGTCCTATCAGCACGTTCTCCACGACACCGTTGAGGGGGTCCTCATCGCCCCTCTCAGCGGCCTCGAAGAGGTGCTGGGTGGTTATCTCGAAGGCGGCCCTGGCAAGCACGCTGGCCTTCTCCCCAACTATACCGTGCCTGCCTATGGGCAGTATCACACCGTCGAGCGTCATCATGTCGGCGACGAGCATGATGTGCCTGACGTCAACCTCGAGACCCTGCTCGCGCATCGTGTTGACGATTTCCTCTATGATGGCGTTTCTTGCCGCTTCAATGCCAAGCACGTCGGCGATCTCCCAGATGTTGTTCGTCCTGGTTCTCGTGGGGTCAACGCCCGGGACCTTGAGCACCTGCTTGAAGTTCGAGCCCTCGGTGTAAATGACGTACTCGTCGCCTTCCTTCCTTATGATGGTCTTCCCGACGCCCGAGAGGCCTTTAAGGCGGTGCTTTTTAACCTTTTCGGCAAGTCTTCTGAGGTCGGAGAGCTTTCCGACCTTCTTGGGCCTCATTATGAGCGTGTATCCATCAACCTCGAACTCGGCGCTCTTGAAAGATCCCTCGAGCTTCCTCTGGACCTTCTCCATGTCCAGACCGGCCTTCTCAAGCCTCTCCAGGTCTATGTCAACGACGAACTCGTAGTTGAGTATGTCGATGCTCATCTCGCGGGCGAGGTTTTCCAGGGTGGTGCCTTCGATCCTCCTCGCGACCTCGAGGGCCTTCTCCCTGTCGTAGCGGTGCTTCTCGTCGAGGTAAACGGTCATGATCGGGGTGGACGGGTTCTTCCTCGCATCGACGATCTCGATGATTCTCGGCAGACCGAGGGTGACGTTGATTTCCGCGACACCCGCGTAGTGGAAGGTGTTGAGGGTCATCTGCGTTGAGGGCTCACCTATGGACTGTGCGGCAACGGTTCCTATGGCCTCTCCCGGCTCGACGAGGGCGTTCTGGTACTCGCGGACGGTCTCCTCGATGATGGCCTCTATCTCCGCCTTCTTGAGCTTGTACTTCTTATTGTACTCGACCAGCTTGTTGTAGAGCTCCTCCCTGAGGTTCTCCGGGAGGTCTGCCTTGTCCACCAGGCTCTTGATGGTCTTCGCTGCGACCATTTCACTCACCTCCCCTCATCTTGACGAGGGTTCTAAGGATGACCCTGTCAACATCAACGGTCTTGCCCTGCCAGCTCTTCATCGGGTCGATGCCGTCCTCACCGTACTTGAACTGGACGATGATTCCGGTCGGGTCTCTGACGGTTCCGTCGTAGTCCACCTTGAGGTCCTGGAGGGCGTTGATGAGCCTTCTCTGCATGTAACCGCTCTGGGCAGTCCTGACCGCGGTGTCGACAAGTCCCTCACGTCCACCCATTGCGTGGAAGAAGTACTCCTGCGGGGTAAGGCCGCTCTTGTAGGAGTTGGTGACGAATCCCTTCGCCCTCGCGCCGAGGTCTTCCGGCTTGAAGTGCGTGAGAACCCTTCCGCGGTAGCCGCGGTAGAGACGCTTTCCACGGATGGACTGCTGACCGAGCATAGCGGCCATCTGGGTGATGTTGAGCATCTTACCCCTTGCTCCGGTCTTGGCCATGATGACCGCGTGGTTGCCCATACCGAGGTAGCGCTCGGCGACCTTACCGGCGTTGTCACGAGCCTCGGCGAGGACAGCCATGATGTTGCTCTCGAGGGTCTCCTCAAGGGTCTTACCCGGCAGCGGCTCAAGCTCACCGTTCTTGTAGGCCTCTATGAGCCTGTTGACCCTCTCCTCAGCCTCGCGGATTATCTCGTGAATCCTGTCGAGGGCCTCGCTCGGAAGGTCCTCATCGTCTATGGCGGTGGTGAAGCCCTTGTGGGTGATGGTCCAGATGGCGAGCTTGGTGACCTGGTCGAGGAACTGCCTCGCCCTATCAACGCCGTACTCCCTCACTATGAGGTCGAGGAGCCTTCCGTCCTCCCTTCCGTAGGCCTTCTTGTCTATGGCGCCGCTGAGGAGCTTTCCGTTCTGTATGTAGACGAAGCCGTCGTAGGCGAGCTTTCTAACCTCCTCCGGGTCGGGGACGAGCTTCTCCTCGATGAGCTTTTCGAGTGCCTCACAGCGCTCCGGCTCGTCGCAGAGCTTGTTGCGGTACCAGATGGTGATGTCCTCCGGCAGGACGAGCGAGAAGATGGTCTTTCCGCTCCAGAGCTCGACGCCGTTCTCCACCTTGTCCGGCGCCGGGAGCTCGCGGATGTCGATTCCCGCGAACATGAGCATCTGCTCGACCTCTGAGCGGGTGAAGTAGGCACCCTCACGGGTGAGCAGGTAGCCGCCGGAGATGTGGTCCTGGATTCCAGCGATGAGCGGGCCTCCGTACCTCGGCGAGATGATGTGGTTCTGAACCTCCATGAGTATCCTGGCCTCCGCCTGGGCCTCCTCGGTCTGCGGTACGTGGAGGTTCATCTCGTCACCGTCGAAGTCAGCGTTGTACGGCGGGCAGACCGAGAGGTTGAGGCGGAAGGTTCTGTACGGCATCACCCTGACGCGGTGGGCCATGATGGACATCCTGTGCAGCGACGGCTGCCTGTTGAAGAGCACTATGTCTCCGTCCATGAGGTGCCTCTCGACCGTCCAGCCGAGGTCGAGCTTCTCGGCGATGATCTCGAGGTTGTTCTCCATGAGGCGGATTCTCCTTCCCTCGGGATCGATGACGTAATTGGCGCCTGGATACTTCTCGGGTCCGTTGAGGACCATCTTCTTGAGCTTCTCGAAGTTGAACTCGGTGACCTTCTCCGGAACGGTGAGCTCCATGGCTACCGCTATAGGAACGCCGACCTCGTTGATGCTTATCATCGGGTCGGGGCTGATGACCGTACGGGCCGAGAAGTTGACACGCTTACCGCTGAGGTTTCCACGGAAGCGGCCCTCCTTGCCCTTGAGCCTCTGGGAGAGGGTCTTGAGGGGCCTTCCGCTCTTGTGCTTGGCCGGCGGAATGCCTGAGGTCTCGTTGTTGATGTAGGTGGTAACGTGATACTGGAGGAGGTCCCAGAGGTCCTCGATGATGAGCTGCGGTGCACCGGCCTCGATGTTGGACTTGAGGCGGTTGTTGATACGGATGATGTCAACGAGCTTGTGGGTGAGGTCGTCCTCGGCACGGATGCCGCTCTCGAGGGTGATGGACGGTCTCATGGTGACCGGCGGAACCGGCAGGACCGTCAGTATCATCCACTCGGGCCTGGCCTTCTCCGGGTGCAGTCCGAGGAGATGCAGGTCCTTGTCGGGTATCTTTTCGAGTCTGTCGCGGACCTCGCTCGGCATCATTCTGTGCCTGTACTCGTTGCCCTCCTCGTCCTTCCTGAGCTCCCAGTAGATGGTCGGCCTCTCGAACTTGATAGGGAACTGCGGCGCTCCACAGTGCGGGCAGACCATCCTCTCCTTGGCCTTCTTGTGTATCTCCTTGATGAGCCTGTCCTTGGCCTTCTTCCTGTCGCCCATGACCTCGAACTTGTGGGTGTACTCCTCTATCTCCTCGTCGGTGAGCTTTATCCTTCCGCACTCGCGGCAGGTGCTCTCGAGGACCCTGTGGATGGTCTTGGCGAATCCGACGTGGACTATCGGCCTGGCGAGCTCAACGTGGCCGAAGTGGCCCGGACAGTCTCCAGCTCTCGCTCCACAGGTCTCACAGCGGAGTCCCGGGTCAACAACACCCAGTCTTTTGTCCATGAGGCCGCCTTCGATTGGGTAGCCGTCGTCGTCGTAGGTGTCGGGGACGGTTATCTCGGCCGCGCTCATCTTTCTGATTTCCTGGGGTGAGAGGATACCGAATTCAATACTCCCGATGATCTTCTTCATCGACTGCATGCTATCACACCCTATCCGTTATCTTGAGGGACGGCCTTATTCCCATAGCCTTCAGCTCGTCGAGCAGCAGCTTGAAGGCGTAGCTCATCTCCACCTTGCTGATCTTCTCTTCCTCTCCACAGACCGGGCAGTAGACCTTTCCTCTGCGCTTGTCCTCGAGTGCCAGGTGTCCGCAGCTCTCGCAGACCCATACCTCGGTCTTGTCGCTCTCCTCGAGCAGTCTCTCTATGAGAAGCATCGCGGCGCCGTGTCCGATGAGGACGTCACGTTCCATCTCACCGAACCTGAGACCTCCTTCCCTGGCCCTACCCTCGGTCGGCTGCTTGGTGAGAACCTGCACCGGACCCCTGCTCCTCGCGTGCATCTTGTCGGCGACCATGTGGTGGAGCCTCTGGTAGTAGATGACACCGACGAATATGTCGGCCTCCAGTCTTCTTCCGGTTATGCCGTCGTACATGACCTCCCTGCCGCTGTGCTTGAATCCAAGCTCCTCAAGCTCCTTCCTGAGCTTCTCCTCGGGCTCACCAATGAACGCGGTTCCATCGACCCTCCTTCCAGTGAGGGCGGCGACCTTTCCGCCTATGGCCTCGATGAGCTGTCCGACGGTCATACGGCTCGGGATACCGTGCGGGTTGACGATTAGGTCAGGAACGATTCCGCTCTCGGTCCAGGGCATGTCCTCCTGCGGAACGATGAGACCCACGACACCCTTCTGTCCGTGCCTCGATGCGAACTTGTCTCCGAACTCCGGGATGCGGAGGTCCCTGGTGGTCACCTTGACGAGTTTGGTTCCGTCGCCGGTCTCGGTGATGATGACCTTGTCAACTATACCTCTCTCGCTCGGCCTGACGGTGACGCTCGTCTCCCTCCTCTCCTGGAGTATTATCCCTCCGAGGCCGCTCTGCTCCTCGAGGAACCTCGGCGGTGAGGTTCTGCCGACGAGAACGTCCTTACCCGTGACCTTTGACTCCGGGAAGATTATACCGTCCTCGTCGAGGTGTCTGTAGTACTTCTCGCCGAGATAGCCCTGTATGGTGGGGTCGGGAACCTCAAAGCGGTCGGTCTGACCGCCGAGGTAGCGCTTCTCCTCGGCCTCGTATGTTCTGAAGAACGTGCTTCTTCCGAGACCGCGTTCGATGGAGGCCTTGTTCATGATAATTGCGTCCTCCATGTTGTAGCCGCCGTAGCTGAGGACCGCGACCACGAAGTTCTGGCCTGCTGGCCTCTCCTCAAAACCGACGGCCTTCATGATGCGTGAGTTGACGAGCGGAACCTGCGGGTAGTGCATGAGATGCCCGCGCGTGTCCACCCTTATCCTGAAGTTGGCGGCACCAAAGCCGAGGCTCTGCTTGGCCATACCCGCTCCGTAGGTGTTACGCGGGGCAGCGTTGTGCTCCGGATACGGAACGAGCGAAGCTGGGATACCGAGTATCGCGGCCGGCATGAGCTCGAGGTGGGTGTGCTCCTCCGTGACCTCCCAGGGCCATGTGGCGACGAGGGCGTTCTCCTCCTCTTCCGCGTCGAGGTACTCTATGACGCCCATCTTTACCAGATCGTTCCAGGTGAGGGCCCCGCTCTTTATTGCATCGACGTGCTCCTTGGTGAGCTTCGGCTGCCCGTTCTCGACGATGATGAGCGGCCTCCTGACGCGGCCGTCGTCGCTGTTGACGTATACCTCCCGAACCTCCTCGTCCTGGTATATCGCCACGTTGATGACATCGCTTATCTTTCCGCTTCTCCTGTCGCTCCTTATCCTGCGGACGAGGGACTCTCCGTCCTCTATGGTCCCGATGAGACTCCGTTGAGGTAGAGGCGCCAGAGCTCGGGGCTCGGGCGGCGCTCCTCGATGGAAACGACGCCGAGCTTGTTCAGGTACTCCATGACCTCCTCCTCGGGGATGCCGGTGGTTATCTGGGACATCAAGGAGAGGTTCTTAACGAGACCACAGTTCGGACCTTCCGGCGTCTCTGTCGGACAGATCCTTCCCCAGTGGGTTCCGTGAAGATCACGCGCCTCGAAGTGGGGCTGATCCCTGCTGAGCGGGGAAGTAACGCGCCTGAGGTGTGAAAGGGTGCTCATGTAGTTCGTTCTATCGAGAAGCTGGCTCACACCGGTCCTTCCGCCGGGCCAGGCACCGGTCGCGAGGGCGTGCTCGATCCTCTCGCTGAGGACATCAGGTCTTATGGAGTTTCTCACAAACCTCTGAATGTTCTCGAAGGTGTAGCGCTCGCCCTTCCTCTGGTAGGTCTTGGTCATCTGGTACTGCATGTCCTTGACGAGCTGGCCGAAGGCGACGCGGAAGAGGTCCCTGAGGAGGTCTCCAGCGAGCTTGAGCCTCTTGTTGGCGTAGTGGTCCTTGTCGTCCTCACCGCGGAGGCCTAGGGAAAGCTCAAGAACCTTGAGGGCCATCATGCCGAGGTAGTAGGCCTTAGCTTTTCTCCTCTCGGGCTCGACGCCCATGTGCGGGAGGAGGTTGTTGTCTATGATGTGCTCCGCCCTCCTGAGCCTGTACTCCTTCGGCTGGCCGGGCAGGGAGAGCTTTCCGATGTAGTCGAGCGCGTCCTCCTGGTTCATCACGTCGCTGGCGTCCTCGAGGTTGTCGAAGAGAACCTGCTGTATCCTCGGATCGTCGCTCACGGCCTCGACGATCTCTTTATCGCTCAGAAGACCGAGGGCGCGCATAACGTAAACGAACTTGACGGGTCTCGGAACGTTCGGAATGTTGACGTAGAGGATACCATCCTTTCTCCTCTCGACGGTTATCAGGGCCCTGTAACCGTGTCTGTATGAGAAGACCTTTGCGATTATCCTGTTCTGCCTCTCGTCGCGCTCAACGAGGGTCTTGTTCGGGGCGAGGTCCTCAATGGAGACTATAACCCTCTCAGAACCGTTTATGATGAAATATCCTCCCGGATCCTTTGGATCCTCGCCGAGCTTGATGAGCTCCTCGTCGCTGAGGCCGTAAAGCCTGCAGGCCTTGGACTTGAGCATTATCGGGAGCTCTCCAATGCGGACCTCGACGGCCTCCTGCTCGATGCCCTTGATGACCGGGATGAGCTCGAGGTAGAGCGGTGCGGAGTACGTGAGGTTCCTTATCCTGGCGTCCATCGGGTAGAGCGGCTTCCTCTGTCCCTGGGCCTCCTGGAACTCGGGTTCGCCCAGGCGTATTTTACCGAACTTAACCTCGAAGTCCGGAATATCCGGCTTCAGTCCGCCGAACTCGTATATGACCTGCTGCATGCCGTTGTCAATGAAAGCGTTGTAAGAATCAAGATGCTGTCTTACAAGTCCCCTCTCCTTCCAGTAGGCGTCCATAACGAGCCAGAGGTCGTCAGGAGTAACATCCACAACGGTTGGTCCTCTCGATGCCATAATCTCACCTCGCAGAATCAGTCCTCCACCACAAGGCGGTAGTAGTGGTAGTAGCCCGCCGTCGGGCTTTTTCTTCTGATCTCAAGGATATCGCCCGGCTTTGCCCCAAGGGCCACGACAGCAGGGTCCGAAGCCTTGATCTGCGGAAGCTGGGAGATCCTGATCCTGTACTTCCTGAGGAGCTCCTCTTTCTCCTCTTCGCTCAGTATTCTGTGTTCGGGAACCAGCTCATGTGTGAATATATCAAACTCTTTTTTCGTCGCCACCGAGAATTGCCCCCTTTAACATTTTTTAAGAACGATTATCACTACCTCACACCTGCGGGTTTCGGTATATAAGCTTTTCGAGTGGTATCTAGCTCGTATGGGTTTATATCGGTTGCGTAAAGTTTAAGACCCGTTTTCCATACCGAAAAGCTACTCTGATGCACTTTTATGTCCATCATTATGGGGAAAGGCTTATAAATGTTTGTCGTCGGTTCGATGTTCGAACTTTCTAAAAAACGGCCTGATGCTCGAGATCTGCTGTAATTTTGACATGATTTATGCTAAAATAATGGCATAACGTGGCTGATTAACGGGTTCATCTGTCATATCTGGCCAAAATACGGGTAAAATTTGGTCAGTTTTTTGTGCGAAACAGTGGCCACTGACGCTTTTAAATGTCCAATACGACCTTGAAGAGCCCCCATATTGTGGATCAGAATGTTTTCATCGCTCAACAGTACGAACCCGCTTGAAAAACCGGTGTTTTGTTTGTGAGGGAAGCTTTTGAGAAAGCTTTGCCAGAAGTTTGTAGCTCTTTATCAAGAGCGTTTCTGTGTGTTGGTTTTCAACTTGAGCATTCCATTTTCAAGCGAGAACTCTATAAAAGTGGCCTTTTGAAGGGGTTTACTCTTCTCTGACGCCCGAGGGCGTCCATTATATCTTAAACGCCTGCTCAAAGGGTGTAATCCAAAAGGTTCTCACTTTTAAATGCCCATTTAAAGAGAAACCACTCAAGAACTCGCACTTTGAGAAAGGAGCTACGAACATTGATCAAACTCAACGGGACTATCGTCCCGTGCGTTGAAGCTTCGCTTCAACGTCGCGAAGGCGAACAAACTTTGCAGAGCAAAGTTTGATCAAAGAGTGCTCTTTCCATTAAACTGGCAGAAACCAGTCGTGCACTGCTCAAGTACAACCAACACAATGGGTTTAACTTTTAAATCAAGCCCTTCAAGAAGTTTCACATTTTTATCGGCGCCCAAAGGGCGCCTTGTGGAGGTGAAACACTCACCAAGCAAGCTTTGCTTGGCAAAGCTTGACCAAAAATGTTTTACTGGTTAAAAGCCTGAAAAAACTTCGTGCACTTTAAAACGGGCGATTCTGTTGGGGTTTACTCTTCTAATTGCCCTCTTGCGAGTGTTTCACTCTTCAAACGGCGTCCGAAGGACGCCAATAACAAGGTTAAAACTGCTTGATAGAAGATTATCCGAGAGCCAAACCCTGTTGAGACATGGAGTTAAAATATCGCACGACCTCAAGGGCACGGCACCAAACACAGTCAGAACTTTTTGATGAAACTTTGCGCAAGCGAACAAACTTTGCAGAGCAAAGTTTGACCAAAGAACACCCTTCTCAAAGAAAAGCAAAAATTAGTCGTGCACTAAAGAACTGGATAATTTTAAGCGGGGTTTAACATAAAAGGAAGCTTTTCAGAGCAGTTTCAACTTACCATTGGCGCCCGTCGGGCGCCTTCTCAAAGAGAAACACTCACAAAGGAGCGAGTAAATGAAAAACCCATTTCAGAACTTGTCAATTCTTAGAAAAGCACTCTTTCTTCCGCCAGCGCTTGCGAAGCAAGGGCTGAAATGGTGGGCCCGGGGGGCTTTGAACCCCCGACCACGCGGTTATGAGCCGCGCGCTCTGACCAGGCTGAGCTACGGGCCCACGGGATGGCGCCGCCGCC
>NZ_LLYW01000015.1 GCF_001484195.1 Thermococcus celericrescens | reverse complement strand
GTTATGATGATGGGCTTCGCATGGCTTTGTGGCTCTCATCAAGGGTAGGCAGTATGAATTACTACGTGCCGATTCCGTTCTACAAGTACGGGAGTAAAAAACCGAGGGATAACCCGTCCAAGGGATTCAATAATTCCTACTGGAAGGACTGGATTGACGGTGTCCTTAGTGTCGTTGACAGCAACAGGCTCGGCTTCTACTGGAGCTACGAGAGTTGCCTTCAGGCAACTCCCAATGATGCCGCCGGTGTGTCTGTGGAATTCATTCAAAAGATGTCCAACTACGTTCACAACCACGGACAGGAGCTGATTTGGATTCCTACGATTGGGAACAGGGCTATGAAGTGGATAACGAACTCTGACTATGTTACTATTCCCGCTCTTGCGGAGTATTTTGACCACGTGTTCGTTCAGCCCTACTACTATCAGACTACCAAATTAGACGATGGAAATGATTATACTTTTCAGGATTTGGTATCCCGCGTGGAGTGGATGCTGAACCATGGGCTTTCCATTGAGATGGAAGCCGACAACAGCATAATTGGAGAACCGAGCAACTGTGCGTACTGTAAAAGCACTCAAGGATGGTGGGAGAACGGCACTTTTCATGAAAAAGTCGGCTGTGATGAAACACCCACTCCAGAAACAGAAAGACAGTGCATTAACCGTGCCTGTGACTACTATAAAGCCCTCCTCGAAGTAAGCCCCAGTGCATTCTCAACCAGGGCCTACTACTTCGGTACAGACCTAAGAGTCGTTGACAAGGTGAGGGGAAGATGTCAAGACTGGTAATCCCCATCCTCCTCCTCCTCCTTTTCCTCGCCTCCCCGGTTTCGGCAATCTATAATGTGGACCTCGGCGGTTTTCTCTACGAGGTGAGATACTCGGCCATCTCGAACGGAACGAGCGCCCTGATTAACGTTGATGTTGATAATTACGGCGTTTACTGCGGTATGGACAGTTGCTCGGCCGAAGTTTACCAAGATTATCAGTATTTGCTGTTCTTCAACGGTTCCCGACTTTATCTCCTGAACCTCACTTCCCTTGTGCTCTCAACCCTTCCTTCTTATGCTCCGGCACCTGTAAGTGAAGTGGGTTTCTTTTTCGATGAAATACATTACATAAACGATTCCTGGCATGTTAACATGAATGTTTTTGTCTACTCAAAGGAAATGGGGGATGGCGTGAGTTTAAGCTACATCTACAAACTTGATACAAAAAACTTCTGTGCTGAGAGTGTCAATGTAAGTTTGGCGGAGTCTCCGATAATAAGAAGGTTTTCTCCTCTAAGAGACACTATTAATGGCTGGAGGATTGAAATTCCAGAGAAGTTCAGGGCCAAGTACGTCTTCATCAACGGCACATGGGTTCAGGTTGGCAATAAGACTGAAGTGAGGATACCTCCTTCAGCAGATTTCTTCCTCATTGCAAACTCGAGCGTTGCCAACGGGTCATACTCAGTTCCTTGGCTTCTGTCAAATCAACGCCCAGTAATTGCAAACTGGACCCAGTTTCCGGTTTATTTTGTGCTTAAAAAGGACGGTCAGGTAAAGAACGTTACCATCCTCTACATCAACACCACGAACACGATAAACGGCTACTGGTTCCCGGACAGTGTTAGGATTGTGAACGTGACGATTTGCAAAAGGGCAACCAACACCCCAACCAGCACGACCACTGGGATAGAAACGACCCCAAGAAGCAACGCAACGAAAACCAAAACCAAGGGCATCTGCGGGCCAGGACTCATAGTTCTCGCGACTTCGGTTGTCCTCCTTCTGAGACGCCACCGGAATTAACATTAATTTGTCTATGCAGGAGGGAACTCAATGAACCGTACGTTTAGGCTTGGTCTTTTTCTTGTTCTCCTGCTTTTAATCCTCCACATTCCATCTCAGGAGGTCTCTGCCTCTGCCACTCAAACCTTTCACGCCTATCAAATCACAATTAAGGGATCGAGACCTCACAGTATTGGAATCTTACCATACTTCATTATCACAGTAAAACCTTACTGGCGGGTGAACGGCTCGTCTCCCGGAGATTATCGTCTTCTTTACCGGGCATGCCACTCGTATTACAACATTACGAACTGGACTTTCAAATATGTGAACCTGACAAACCTCCCGGGAGTCACCCACAAACTCGGAAACGTAACCCTTCCCTGGCCAACAAACAGCTTTGATATATTCGCATACAATGGCGCTCCCCTTTTACATTGGCAGGCAAAAAATGGCACAACCTACGACTATCTAACATGCAATTACGCAGTACCCGTGGTTGTCACACACTATACCATGAACTCCCAGTTGGTTGGACACGTGAAAGGCGAATACGTCGTGTTCAACGGCTCAAACACGACCTTCAAAGTTCCGGTGAAAGGGCTTTTAAAATACTACCCAAAACAGCTCCTGAACGACCTTGGGGGAGTAGTGTACTCTGACGTGGTTTACATCTGGAACTCCACAACCGCCTCTTACAAAACCATCCACCGGAAATGCTTCCTCGTTTACCCCCTACATTTGAGCTACTGGAAATCCGACGGAAAAGTTTACGCGGGCGTTAACTTTTCGAAAGGCGTTGAGTTAAAAGCCAACCAGTCAATTCCAATCCTCCTGTACTTGAAGGGAAGGTTAAAACCCCTCGTGGATGTTCTAAGGCTAATCACACCTCAAGGCGACCCCCTCAGAAACCTGAAAAATCCCGTCATCGCAGAAATGCCGCAAACATGGATAACCCCGCTCCCAGCCCGTGAATTTTTCTTTGAGTTTTTTGGAGGCAGGTACTCGCGCTATGTCTCGCTCTCATACTCCATGGTTTCAAACGGTAGTTCCGCAATCCTCGTTGTCACGATGGCAGGGTGGATTCCCTACCGCTACCCCTATCTCGTCGTGAATGGTGTTCCGAGGTTTTTCAACATCTCCCCAACGTGGGGGAACGCTAAGGAACCCTGCTGGTGGCATTACGAGTTCAGGTTTGGCGTCTGGAGAAAGCGTTACGAACTCCTCTGGGAGGAGTTTTCCCCGGTTCTAAACTCTTCAACCTCTTACATTCTTAATGGGACCTGCTGGCGGTTGATTAACAACTTCCACAACTCCAGCGGTTTTGTTGCCAATGGAACCGTTGAGGGGAATTACATGGTTTTCCGGTTTAATGGGACGACCCTCAGGATTCCCCTGAGTGAGCTGGCTGAGTATTACCCTCCAGAGGTGTGGGAGTGGCATCTCGCCGCGGCAAAAGACGGGAAGGGTTATTTAATAATCCCCACGGCAGGGTTCGACTACGGAAACTATTATTATGCGGGCGGGCCCAGTTTCGGGTTAGTCCTCGGTCCAGGGGACTACCTCTTTCCGGTTGATAATTCTTCCGGCGTTTACGCGCTGTATTACGTGAATGGAACTTTAAAGCCTGCTTTCGATTTGCTCAGGCTCATGAGTCCCCAAGGGGATTGGATTAGGAATCTACCTAACTTTAGGATTCTGCCCAACCTGTATTTCAATTCGAGCGTGAGTTTTGGGATTTGTAGGGGTGAAAAGGGGCCTCAAGTGGGGAACGTAACGGTTACGCGAACTTCGGGAACCGGTGCGAAAGAGAGCCACAAAATCTGCGGGCCGGGGCTTGTAACCTTGCTTGCCGTGATCCCGGTGCTCAGGGGGAGGTTAAAAAGACGGGTGGAGTGAATCATTCCAGCTCTCGTTTAGATGGACGTCGAAAAGATTAAAAGAACTGCCTTCGAAAATTCTTCAAAGTGATACGGGGTGATTGCCATGGAGAGCGTCTTCCAAAACGAGATGATTAAGGAGATTCTGACCAGGTACAGGAGGATATGGGCCATAGGACATGCCCAGAGCGTCCTCGGATGGGACATGGAGGTCAACATGCCTGGGGAGGGAATCCTCGAGCGTTCCGTGGCCCAGGGTGAGCTTTCCGTGCTTTCCCAGGAGTTTCTGCTCAAACCGGACTTCGTCGAACTCGTTGAGAAGGCCAAAGGTTTGGAGAACCTCAACGAGTACGAGCACGGTGTTGTTCGCGTTCTGGACAGGAACATACGGATAAGCCGCTCCTTCCCGCCCGAGTTCCTCAGGGAGATGAGCGAGGTCACGAGTCAGGCCACCAAGGCCTGGGAGGAGGCCAAGAAGAAAGATGACTACTCCAAGTTCGAGCCCTGGCTGGACAGGATTATAGACCTCGCCAAGCGCGCCGCCGAGTACCTCGGCTATGAGAACGAGCCCTACGATGCACTGCTCGACCTCTTCGAGGAGGGAACCACCACCAAGGACGTCGAGAAGATGTTCGACAGGCTGGAGAAGGAGCTGAAACCGCTAGTTGAGAAGATAATGGAGGAGGGCAGGGTTCCCCAGAGCCACCCGCTCGAGAACGAGCACTATGAGCAGGCCCAGATGGAGAAGGTGAACCGCTGGATCCTCGAGAAGTTCGGCTTCCCGCTCGGCGTCCGCTCCCGCCTGGACGTCTCTGCCCACCCCTTCACAACAGAGTTTGGAATAAGGGACGTCAGGATAACCACCCGCTACGAGGGCTACGACTTCAGGAGGACGATTCTGAGCACCGTTCACGAGTTCGGGCATGCCCTCTACGAGCTCCAGCAGGACGAGAGGTTTATGTTCAGCCCGATAGTCGGTGGCGTCAGCCTTGGAATCCACGAGAGCCAGAGCCGCTTCTGGGAGAACATCATCGGCCGCTCAAGGGAGTTCGCGGGACTCATTTACCCGGTCCTGAAGGAGAACCTGCCCTTCATGGCAAACTACACTCCGGAGGATGTTTACCTGTACTTCAACTTAGTTAGGCCGGACTTCATAAGGACCGAGGCGGATGTGGTCACCTACAACTTCCACATACTCCTCCGCTTCAAACTCGAGCGCATGATGCTCAACGAGGGCGTTAAAGCCAGAGACCTCCCCGAGCTCTGGAACGACGAGATGGAGAACCTCCTCGGCATAAGGCCCAAGACCTACGCCGAGGGAATACTCCAGGACATCCACTGGGCCCACGGTACGGTCGGCTACTTCCCGACCTACAGCATAGGAACGCTCCTCTCGGCGCAGATATACTACCACATGAAGCGCGACATCCCGGACTTCGAGGAGAAAGTGGCCAACGCGGAGTTCGAGCCGATAAAGGCCTGGCTCCGCGAGAGAATCCACAGACACGGAAGCATCTACCCACCGAAGGAGCTTCTCAGGAAGGCCATCGGCGAGGAGCTGAACCCAGACTACTTCGTAAGATGGGTGAAGGAGAGGTATCTGTGATTGCTCTCCATTTTCTTTCCAGCTTGTTTTACAGGATTCTTAGTGATGCTGGTTGATACCAAGAAATGTATTTAAGCTCTTTTAATTAATATGGTGGGAAGGTGACCTCGCTATGGAGAGAAAACTAGCAAGCTTAGGACTGATTATTTTGTTTGTTATTAGTTTGGGATTAGTACCCGTACTTTTTGAGAATTACACAATGGCCAAGAGCATCACACAAGAAACTGCATACTGGGCTAAAAGCTATGGAGGGGACGGTTTGGATGAGGCTAATGCAGTTGCCGTAGCTCCAAACGGAGATATTATCATAGTAGGATACACCTGGAGTTTCAATGCTGCTTATAATGATGTCTGGGTTCTTCGGCTTGATGAGAACGGAACTGTAAAATGGCAGAAAACCTATGGAGGAAGCGATTGGGAGGGGGCCTATGCAGTTGCCGTAGCTCCAAACGGAGATATCGTTGTGGTTGGCTACACTTACGGCTTCAATACTCGGAATGGCGATATGTGGGTTCTCAGGCTTGACGAGAATGGGACTGTAAAATGGGAGAAAACCTACGGGGAATTCTCTTTTGATCGGGGCTACGGCGTTGTCATAGACGAAAACAGTGGGGATATTCTTATTGCTGGGTATTCCTACAGCACCATTGGAAGTATTGATGCTTGGGTTCTTCGGCTTGATGAGAACGGAACTGTAAAATGGCAGAAAACCTACGGAGGAAGCGATATAGATGGGGCTCGCGCGATTGCTTTGGCTGATAATGGGGACATCATTGTCGCCGGTTTTTACGGGGCAACTGACTGGAGATATAATGGAGCCGATCTCTGGGTTTTCAAACTTGATGGAGATGGAACTCTAAAATGGCAGAAGGTTTATGGGGGAAACGGAAAGGATGAGGCTTACGGTGTTGCCTTGACTGACAACGGGGACGTTATCGTGGCAGGCTATACTGACAGCTTCGGTGCTGGCGGGAAAGATGCCTGGATCCTCGGTCTTAACGGTGATGATGGGAGTGTGAAATGGCAAAAGACCTACGGTGGAAGTGGAGATGACGAGGCCCATGCGGTTGCCATTGAGAATGGGGACGTCATCGTGGTGGGCTACACCGAAAGCTTCGGTGCTGGTAGAGGGGATGTTTGGGTTTTTGGGCTTGACGGCGAAGGGAATGTAACATGGGAAAAAACTTACGGTGGATACTATTCGGATGGAGCTAACTCTATTGCAATAACTCTAAATAGGAACGTTATTGTCGCTGGTTACACCGACAGCTTCGGTGCTGGGGGAGGTGATTGTTGGGCTCTCAATATCCCTCTCGACGGATACCTCCCGCCGGAAGGCATTAGAGACCTGGGCTTCCATACTGGCGATAGCAACGCAATAGTAACCGTTACAAACGTCGCTCCTGCTGACAATACTCCCTCTATTGCCAGTGTAAGCCTCTCAGAAGGAAACAGCAGTGCAATTATCCAAGACACGAACGCCATAGTCAAGACCCAGTACCACTACACAGGGCCTACTGAATTATCTCTTACCCCTCCGACTCCAGAGAACGGTAGCGTTGTAACATCGGGCTACATTTTTGTTAACGTGACCTCCAACAATCTTCTGGAGAGTGCTCTCCTAGAGTGGAACGGTCAGAACCTCACGATGCAGAAGGCCTCCGATACCAGCTGGTATTTGAACGTGACCAGTTTGGCTAACGGGGAATACACTTTCAAGGTTTGGGGCAGGGATTTATCGGAGAAATGGGTTGCCAGTGAGGTTAGAACTGTTACCGTGAACGGGACAATTCACCTATTGCTTGTCCCTCCAACTCCGGCTGACGGCGCTGTGGTGAATACTGACTACGTCATTGTGAACGTTGCTGCCGACCAGCCGTTGGAGACTGCTCTACTTGAGTGGAACGGTAAGAACATTACAATGCAAAAACTTTCAAGTGAGAACTGGTACTTCAACGTGACTAACCTAACGAATGGAGTTCATTCTTTCAAGGTCTGGGGTAACGACTCATTGGGAAACTGGTTTAGCAGTGAAACACGGACAATCACAGTGAATTCAACAGTTTATCTATCTTTTGTTTTCCCGACACCTGAAAATGGTAGCGTAGTGGATATAAATTACGTGTTTGTTAATGTAACCTCCAGCCAACCCCCGAAGACTGCCCTGTTGGAGTGGAACGGTGAGAACATCACGATGAATAAAGCCTCCGACACTAACTGGTACCTAAACGTGACCAACGTGACGAACGGAGTTTACTCCTTTAGGGTTTGGGGCAATGACTCCCTTGGAAACTGGTTCTCCACTGAAATGAGAGCGATTACTGTAAACACTACTGTCCATTTGCTTTTTGTTCCTCCAACTCCAGAGAACGGTAGCGTGGTAGCCACTGATTATGTTTTCGTTAACGTTACCTCCAGTCAGCCCTTGGAGGTTGCTAAACTGGAGTGGGATGGGGAGAACATTACGATGAATGAGACCTCAGACACTAACTGGTACGTGAACGTGACCAATTTAACGAACGGTCATTACACTTTCAAGGTATGGGGTAATGACTCATTAAGAAACTGGTTTGTCAGTGAAGTTAGAACAGTTACGGTGAATTCGACGATCCACTTGTATTTTGTCCAGCCAACTCCCTCTGATGGTGAAGTAGTGAATACTGATAGTGTTTTCGTGAACGTTACTGCTGACCAGCCTTTAGAGGTTGCCAAGCTGGAGTGGAACGGGCAGAATATCACAATGAAGGAAACCTCCAGTGAGAACTGGTATTTAAACATGACCGGCCTTATTAATGGTCATTATACGTTCAGAGTCTGGGGCAAGGATTCCTTAGGGAACTGGTTCACCAGCGAGGCTCGGGGTGTTACAGTAAACAGGACTGTTCACTTGTCATTTGTTAAGCCGACTCCAGATAATGGTGCAGTGATAAACACCGATTATGTTTTCATTAATATGACTTCTGATCAGCCTTTGGAGAGTGCCAAGCTGGAATGGAACGGTCAGAACTTTACAATGCAGAAGATCTCCAGTAAAAACTGGTACTTAAACATGAGCAACGTCATGAACGGAGTTTACACCTTTAGGGTTTGGGGTAATGATTCTCTTGGAAATTGGTTTAGCAGCGAAGTTAGGACTGTTACTGTAAATTCAACTGTCCAGCTTTACTTTGTCCCGCCAACCCCCTCTGACGGTGCAGTGGTGAACGTTGATAGCGTCGTGATAAACGTCACTTCAAGCCAGCCCCTTGAGTCTGCCGTACTGGAGTGGAATAACCAGAACTTCACAATGCACAGAGGGTCTAGCAGGAGTTGGTATCTGAGCATGACGGGTCTTACAAATGGGCACTACACCTTTAGGGTCTGGGGCAATGACTCCCTCGGAAACTGGTTTAGCAGTGAAACACGGACAATTACAGTGAATTCAACAGTCGTTCTCTCCTTTGTCCCTCCGACTCCTGAGAACGGCGCTATTATGGACACCGATAGAGTTCTAATAAACGTGAGCTCAGGTCAGCCTCTAAAGACTGTCCTGCTGGAATGGAACGGACGGAACCTCACCATGCAGAGTGCCTCCGATACGAACTGGTACATTGAGATGACCAACTTAACGAATGGATGCTACACGTTTAGAGCATGGGGAGAGGATCAGCTGGGGAACTGGTTTAGCAGCGAGGTTAGGAGCATTGCTATAAACAGAACGATTTCGCTATCCCTTGTCTCGCCAACCCCCCAGAATAACAGTGCAGTAAACTCAGACTACGTTTTCGTAAACGTTACCTCAGACCAGCCTCTTAAGATCGCCCTACTGGAATGGAACGGACACAACCGTACCATGCACAACACATCACGCACCAATTGGTATTTGAATATAACAGGGCTAACAAACGGCCACTACGAGTTCAGGGCTTGGGGTAGGGATTCCCTAGGAAACTGGTTTAGCACAGAGGTCAGAACCATTACCGTGAATTCAACGGTCGTTCTCTCCTTTGTCCCTCCGACTCCTGAAAACGGTGCGGTGGTTAACACTGACTATGTTCTGGTGAACGTTACCTCCGGTCAGCCTCTAAAGACTATCCTGCTGGAATGGAACGGCCAGAATCTCACCATGGAAATGCTATCGAACACGAGCTGGTATCTAAACGTGACCAATCTGACAAACGGTCGTTATACGTTTAGAGTATGGGGCAGAGATTCCCTCGGGAACTGGTTCACCAGTGGTATTAGAACGATTGCCGTCAACAGGACGATAACCCTGTCCTTCGTTCCTCCGACTCCGGAGGATGGTGACGTATTGAACTCCAACAGCGTTTTCATCAACGTCACGTCCAGCCAGCCTCTGAAGTCTGTTCTACTGGAGTGGGGTAGCAGGAACTTCACTATGAACAACGCTTCGGCCACTAATTGGTACTTGAACATGACGGGATTAAGAAATGGGCGCTACACCCTTAGAGTATGGGGCAGGGATTCCCTTGGAAACTGGTTTAGCACAGAGGTCAGAAGCGTAACGATAAAGGTCAATACCCAGTCCACGTACGATATCTGGATTAAGCTGTCGTGCCTGTGGACCACCTGGTTCCTTGATCACCGTGCCAAGTTCATGGAGCTCTATGAGAACGCAACTGTCTTGGGGGTTGATAACAAAACTCTGCAATTGGCGTTGGAACTCAATGACAACGCTACGGCTTTGATGTTGGGTGCTTGGAGAGCGGATAACTTGGAAGACATCAGGGCGAACCTATGGAACTTCGAGTCGCCCACCAGGCGGATTCCACGTCTCTGGGACATAAGAAAGGCGTTCCTGATGGAGAAAGAAGCCGTGGAAATCCTTAGGCAGGCCCTTCACGCCGCCTAATGCATTTTGCTTTTCAGAATGTAATTTCATTGTCTCCTCTTTTGTTATCTTTAAGAATATCTTGACGACTCTCATTGTAACAATAATGCTTAAATATGATGCATGTATTCAATACATTGGTGATGTTAATGGTAAAGACCATTACGGTTTCCGATGACGTTTACAATGAGCTCCTCCGCATTAAGGGCAACAAGTCCTTCAGCGAGCTCTTTAGGGAGTTTTTGAAGGAAAGAAAAGGCAACGCCGATGCTCTGAGGCACATAGCCGGCATTTTAAGCGAAGAAGAATATAGAGAAGCCAAAAAGAAGATCAGAGAAATTGAGGAGGCGTTTGAAGAATGGGGGCAGTCATTGATACGAACGTGATAATCGAAATAGCAAGAAACAAAGAGCTCCTTGAGAGGCTCCTAGAGCTGGACAACCTGTTCTACATGACCTCCGTAACACGCTTTGAACTCTTAGTGGGATTTCCGAAAAAGGATGAACTGATCTGGTTGGATTCACTCATTGAGCTCCCATTTGACAGGAGATCAGCGGAGGTTGCCGCTT
Organism: Thermococcus celericrescens; assembly: GCF_001484195.1. Classification (NCBI taxonomy): domain Archaea; kingdom Methanobacteriati; phylum Methanobacteriota; class Thermococci; order Thermococcales; family Thermococcaceae; genus Thermococcus; species Thermococcus celericrescens. The sequence goes on along the minus strand of NZ_LLYW01000015.1, from coordinate 38,242 downwards.
ACCTCTACAAAAGGCTGAGAAGTAAAGGAAAGCCGATGAGCTTAAGAGACCTGTTTATCGGCGCTACAGCTCTGGCCAACGATCTACCTTTAATAACGCTTGATAGGGACTTTGAGGCGTTGAGGGACTTTGGTCTCAATGTGAGATTCCTTAGGTATTAAGCGATTGTGTTAACCGAATAGGGGTGTCTTTAAGATTTGCCACTTTCGGTTCTTCCAATTTTAATGCCTAAAAGCGCCCCGATCAAAAGCCCTATCGCAAAAACCACCGGCAACTTCCATGAAACTCTGGATGAGGAGCTTGGTTTCTCTTTCACTGCCCCTGGTTTGTCGCTTTCCCATTTTCCTCCATATAGGCTCGGCGCTATCAGGGCGTAGGCATCGCCGTCGAAGCTCATATCGTCCCCGGGGCTTGCAAGCTCAAGGAACTTCGGGGCTTCCCCAATACTTTTTTCATCTTTCCCTGCGAGATACAGCCATATCAGGGCTATTGCCGTTGAGTAAACGTCGTGGTTCCAGGAGGCGTCGAAGTATGGGCTTTCTATCACTGCGTAGCTCTTCCCGTCGTTGAACTGGAAAACGCTTTTCCTGGGGTATCCCTCCCCAATGAAGCTGATGTAGTTCTCCGGAAGCTCCAGGTAGAGCCTCATGTTCCCCTTGAAGATGCCGGATTCGTTGCTCAGGAGAGGTCTAGTGGAACGTATTAGGAATTTGATCTCCCCTCTTGAGTTTTCTGGTTTGATCTTTACTCTGATGTTTCTCCCCGTTCCTTTCCAGCTCTCGATAACTTTCCAGCCGTTCGTCCAGTATGCTATCTCCTCAACTGTGTAGTTCACCGTTCCTTCAAAGCTCAGTCTCAGCGTTGCGTCTCCGCTATACTGGGTTTTCTCGAACAGTGAAGCTATGAACTCAAGCGTCTCGTTCGGCGGCGCCATGTTCTCCTCTCCGAGGAAGAGGAGGGGTAAAACCACGCTCTCGTAGGATGCTCTCATGTCCCTGTACGGCATCGGGAAGAGGAAACCCGTGAAGAAGTTGTTGAGATACGGAGTTATGGGCCTCTCGCGTGTTAGCCTTTCCCTCAGCCATTCCTACTCCTTAGAAAAGCGGTAGCCGAGCCTCGATAGCGCCGCCACAGCGTAGGCAGTGGCAACTATGCTGGGCGACTCGTTTACCTTGTGAAGTCCGGTTTTCTCCCAGTACAGGTACACCGTGCTCGTCCAGTGGTCTTTGCTCTCGTTCTTCAGGAGGAACTGGGCGGCTTTCTCTACCTCTTTGGAGTCCTGACTCTCTCCCGCTTCTAGGAGGGCCAGAATTCCAAGCCCCGTCCCGGCTGCCTTTGAAAGCTCCCAGTAGAACCACTCCGAGTCAGATTCAGGGTAGTCGTCCGTTATTACCGCGGGAAACGAACCATCTTCTCTCTGCTGGGATTTTACCCACTCAACGAGCTTCTGAAACTCGGAAGAGTTCCGCGGATAGCCGCTTCGCGCGGGGGCTATAACCTTCAGGCAGGTTAGGTAAAAGCTCTCGTTCTCCCTGAAGGTATTCCATCCTGAGAGACCTTCCGTGCTGTCCCATGGGTAGGAGTAGAGAGTTCTCGGCTGGTATTTCTCTGGGGAGTGCTGTACCCACCTCGTTTGTAGCCGGCCGTCGGCAAGAACCGGTGGGAATAAAGCTGAAGTAACAAAAATGAGAAGAACCAGGGAAATCAATTTTCGTTTCGTACCGTTAAAATCCTGTGCGGATATTATTGTGTTCATTCGTGTTTATGTATTTAAACTTAAAAAGTTTTCCTGTTTTCCTAAATTGCTAGGTAACCACCTCACGGGTACTCCCTATCCATGCAACAGGCTCGACCTCTATCGCCGCCACCCCGTACTTCCTCTCCTTCTCCTCCGAATAGAAGCGGCGGTACACCTTAACACCATCCTCGACGCTCCCCACTCCCGGGAGGACGTTCTCAAGGCCCTCCTTCTCCAGCATCTCCCTGAAAGAAGAGTAAACCCTCACGTCCTTCACGACGCACACCAGCTTGTTCTCGAAGACTATCTCGTCTCCCGGCCTAATTCCCTGCCTCTTCTCGTCGTAAAGCCTGCCTTCAATCCTCTTCCTTCCCTCGGCTATCGCCTTCAGGTACTCCTCCTGGAGCCCCATCCTCCACGTCGCCACCCTTTCACCTCCTCAGACGAGGTAGCGAACGATGCTCGGGCTTATCCTTATTAGCTTTGCGAGGAGTTTCGGCCTCCTGAGTATCGCCTTCGCGGTCTTCACGTGGTCGTCAAAGTCGGCCTGCCCTTCTATGACCTCCTTTGCCTCCGCGCTTCCGAGAACCTCAAAGACGCGCTCGATGTTCTCCTGGCTCATTCCCCTGAAAATCTTCCTGAAGCGCAGTCCGAAGCTTATCTGATTCCGTATTTCCCGGCAGAGCCTCTCGTACTCAGCCAGCTTCCCCACCATCAGGGCTTCCCTGAGGGCACGGGCGCAGAGCATCCCGAAGACGATTCCCCCCGCGGTGGTCGGCTTTATCTGCAGCGCCGCGTCCCCGAGCAGTGCCACGTTGCCCCTCACCCAGGGTTTTCTGATTCCGAATCCCACAGAACCGGCCTTGAACTCGACTATGGAGGTGGGCTTGAGCATCCTCACCCTGAGGAAGCGGTTGAGGGCCTCGATGCTCCCGAGGGTTCCGACCCTCGCCAGCCCCTCGTTCACCGGCGCCACCCACATGAAGAAGTCCTCGTTCATGTCCTTGTTCACCCAGACCTCAACGAAATCCTTCCTGAACTCTCCAACGACCTCCATCTCATAGCCGCTCAGGAACTCCGCGTCCGTCCTGGCTCCGATGGCTTTGGCAACGGAGCTGTTAACTCCGTCTGCCCCAACGTAGAAGCTCGCCTCAACCTCGAGGTTCTCCCCCAGGTGCTGGAGTACCGCCTTCCCGTTCCTGAACCCCTTGAAAGTCGTGGCCATGTAGTATTCCACGCCCCTCTGGGCGGCCCTTTCGGCCAGGCTCTTCTCCAGGGCTTTTCTGTCCACCAGGTATGCCTGGGGGGTCTTCCTCTCTATTTCAAAGCTCTGAATCCGTGAGTAGAACACCGCACCGCGGAGTTCGTTTATTACAGCCTCCTCGGGGAGGCCAAGCCTCTCGTAGTTCGCCGCCCCGATGATGCCCGTGCAGGCTTTACCTCCAAACGCACCCTTCTTTTCGACTACTGCAACGCTGAAATCCCTGGCGAGCAGGTTCGCGAGGTAGTTGCCCGAGGGCCCGCCACCAATGATGAGAACATCGTACTTCATCCTCACCCCTCGTTCGAAGTAGTTTTTAAACCCTAAAAACCTAACCTTCCCGGTGATTGAGATGAAGGTTCTCATAACAGGTTTTGAACCCTTTGGGGGAGAGGAGATAAACCCGTCATGGAAGGCGGTTGAGCGGCTTCCGGAGAGCATAGGCGGGGCGAGGCTGATAAAACACAGGCTGCCGGTGACCTTCAGGGGAGTCAGGGAGATTCTGCCGAGGCTCATCGTGGAGGAGCGCCCCGATGTGGTTATCATGACGGGTCAGGCTGGGGGACGGCCCAACGTGACCGTTGAAAGGGTTGCGATAAACGTGATGGACAGCAAGATGCCGGACAACGAGGGCTTTGCCCCCGAGGACGAGCCGGTCTTTGAGGGCGCCCCGGCCGCGTACTTTGCGACCCTACCGGTGAAGGCCATCGTTGCTGCCCTCAGGAGGGAGAACATCCCTGCGGCGGTCTCCAACACGGCCGGAACGTACGTCTGCAACGCCGCCATGTTCACGGCGCTCCACACGATAGCCGTTGCAGGGATGGAAACTAAAGCTGGCTTCATCCACGTGCCCTTTATCCACGAGCAGGCCCTGGAAAAGCCGAGGCCCTCTATGGCCCTGGAAACCATAACGCGGGCATTTGAGGTCGCCGTTAGGACCTCGCTTGAGGTCTGAAACCTTTTTAAATCCTCTTTCCTACCCCCTACAAAGCCCATGAGGGTGAGGCCTATTCTAATCCTCGGCATTGATGTGATAAGTGAGAATCCGAAGAAGTTCGCGGTGGTGAGCTGGTTCAACGGCAGGCTGGAGAGAAAGGGTGAGTTCACACTCTACAGGCTGATCCGGTTCATCCAGTCGAAGCGGCCCGAGATGGTCGCCGTTGACAGCGTCACCGAGCTGGGCGAGGACTTGAGGAAGTTCCTCCGCGCCCTTCCATCCGGAACGAAGCTCGTTCAGGTGACCGGACGGCCCGGAGAGCAGCGCTCCCTCCAGAGCCTCGCGAAGGAGCACGGCATAAGGGCAGGAGATCGCTTCGACCCCTACGAGGAGGCCAGGCTCTCCGCACTCCTTGCGAGCAGGGGGGTCGGCTACGAGGTTCTCGCCTTCGAGGACGAGGTTATAATCAAGGTCACCCGGGGAAGGAGCCACGGTAAAGGTGGCTGGAGCCAGGACCGCTACAGAAAGCGCGTTCACAACCTCGTCAGGGATAAGGTGAGGGAGATAGAGGACAGGCTCAGAAGGGCGGATATACCCTTCGACCTCGAAACGGAGGAGAGGGACTACGGCCTGGCCAGGGGGGAGTTCCGAGTCTACGCGGCCAGGGAGGAGCTGGCGGGGCTGATAAGGCCCGCGCGCGGCGGGGACGTTGAGGTGAAGATTCAGCCGGTTGAGAGGGCTGAGCTCGGCTTCGCTCCCTTGAAGGGTGAGGAGGCGATACGGGAGAGGAGGAGCATCATAGTCGGCATAGACCCGGGGATAACGGTCGGTATAGCGGCTATAGACCTGAACGGGAGGATAGTGGCCCTCCACAGCCAGAGAAACATGCCCATCGGCGAGGTCTTTCGCTTCATCAGCGAGGTCGGTCACCCGGTCATAGTGGCCACCGACGTCTCCCCCGCCCCGGGCTTCGTGGAGAAGATAGCACGCTCCTTCAAGGCAAACCTATTCGTTCCCAGGGAGAGCCTCCGCGTTCAGGACAAGAACGAACTGCTGAGGGACCTCGGAATAACCGTTGAGGATGACCACCAGCGCGATGCTCTGGCCGCCGCCTACAAGGCCTACCTCCGGCTGAAGCCGAAGCTGGAACACGTGGATGCCAGGCTGCGGGAGGCCGGCCTGACAAAGAAGTCCGACGAGGTAAAGGCCCTCGTTATACAGGGCTACAACCTTGGAGAGGCCATGCAGAAGGTAGCGCTCCGCGAGAGGCCGAGGGCGGAGGAGAAGCCCGAAGAGGTCATGAGGCAGGGCCCGGACGTTGAGCAGTACCTCAGGAGAATCCGCGAGCTTGAGAGGAGGATCGAGTTCCTGGAGAGGGAGAACCAGGAGCTGAAGGGGATTATCCGTGAGCAGAGGAAGACGATAGGCAGACTCGAGCGGAAGCTCGTCGATTACGATGAGGAGATCAGGCGGAAGATTCTCAGGGAGCGCGAGCTGGAGGCGAAGGTCAAGCGCATAGAGATGCTTGAACGGGAGCTGAGGGAGGCCAAATCCGTCATAGAGCGTCTGAGCAGGGACCTGGTGCAGGTAAAGCGCATGAACGTTGTGGAGATTAGGGGGAGTGCGGTCCCCCTCAAGGTTATGGAGGTTCTGAGCTGGCGCGAGCTTGAGAGGATAGAGCGCGACATCGGGATCAGGCGCGGGGATATACTCTTCGTGGTGAACCCAGCTGGGGCGGGGAAGGCGATCGCCGAGGAGCTGGTCGAGAAGGGCATCCTGGCCCTCATAACGGAGAAACCGGTTCCGGAGCCGGTGGCGGAGGTGCTCCGCGAGGCCCACGTGCCCTTCTTCACCTCGGAGGAGCTTGACGTCAAGCGCGTCGATGAGTTCGCGGTTGTGGAGCGCGAGACCCTGGAGAGGGCCATTGACGGGCTCTTGGAGAAGTGGAGGCTGGAGGACGAGGAGAGGGAGGTCGAGCGGATGCTCCGCCTGGTTGAGGAGTACCGTCTCGAGCGGAAGAAGGAGCTGAAAAGGAAGGCTGAAGAGGAGGGTCACCGAAAGGTTTAACTGCTTGGAACCGGCTGGAGGGTGGTGATGACCTCTTCCCCGTCCTGAAGGGGGGTTTCCGCCGAGGAAACCCCTAACCTAAGGGCGGAGAGGTTTGAGGGGTCTCATTCAGACCCACTAGAAAGCGGGTTTTCAACCCCTCCGGCTCGGCCTTGAGCCAGTTACCCCTACCCACCGTTAAACCCGGCAGGCTCGGGGTTATGGTTTTTACTGCCTTCTTCAAAATATTAAACGCTCCAACTAAGTCAGCGTTCATTACAACGCCCTCCCTGCGGCACTTAAACAAACCCCTGAAAATCCTACCATTCGAATGGCGTTGGCCGCAGAGAGGGCAAGATTGAGAAGTGAAAGCCTCATTAACAACAATGACAGTGATACCATACTCTTCGGCAACCTCTTTTAAGCGTTTAATAACATAATTGAACCGCCAGACGTGGGAGAGAATGAAATTCTGCCTCCTGCCTTTCTCAGAGTTTCTGGCAATCCCCTTCGGATAGCCAACCACGATTCTGGAAACACTTAACTGGTAGAGTTTTTCAAGGGTCTGTCTAACAGCAGTATTAATGTAGTGCTTCGCCTGAAGTTTGGCATTCTCGTGCATTCTTTTGAGCTTCCTGCTCTTTTTGGAACCACTCCTGTTGAGTTTGGATTGATACTCGGCTATTCTCCTCCGCCAGTAAAAATCAATGCTCTTTAAGGGTCTCCCGTTCACGAGGAAGTTTTCCCCGTTTTCAACGTAGATTGCCATAAGGTTGTTCACTCCCAAGTCAATTCCCGCCGATAGGTTTCCCGAGGGTTGTCTCGGAACTCTCACCCACTCACCATTGATTAGTTTTTCTTCCACGGTAAAGCTAACGTGAGCATACCACTTCTTCCTAACGTTGTCATAAGTTATCTCCAAGCGCCCCTGCTTGCCTTTAAGATGAATTTTTCCTTTAAACTGGATTCTCAGTCTCCCAAACTTTCCGAGGCGTCTCAACTCGATGACATTCCCGTCAATCTTGTATTGGTCGTTCCGGAGTAGTATAATGAAGATTTTCCTCCCGTTCTCTTCTCTAACAAAACCCGGAGGTTTTGGCTTGAACCATTCTGGTAATTCTCCACTCTTTTTCTTCTTGTTGAGGGCGAAGAATGAGCGCCAGCTTTCGGCGTTCTTCCTCGCCAACTGCTGGACTGTTGAGCCACCAATCCAGTTTTTGAACTCGTGATAGGCTTCCTTTTCCGTCCCGTTAAAATCAATCTTACCGAATTCTTTGAATTGTTTTAAACGCTGGTAATTGAGCTTGTTCCAGATTATTGCTGAAGCGTGAGCTAATTCGAAAAGAGCCTTTTCTTGTTCCGTTGAGGGCTGGAGTTTTACTGTTACTGAGCGCTTCATTTCAAAGCATAGTATGACTCTTAGGCTTTAAAAGAGTGTTGCTTTCCCGATTAAGGGCCAGTTGGGTGGTCGTTCTCGCCCTAAAGGGCGAGGCTTGCAAAAGAAAAATGTCACGAAGAAGGGCTATCCGTTCAGTCCTCCGCGGGAATGAGTGATAGCGCTTCCTTCAGGGCCCTCAGATACTCTCCGGTTTCCTTCGCTCCCTTCTCCGTTATTCTAACGGCTGTCCTCGGTCTGTCCGCTATCACCTTGTAGACCTCAATGTAGCCGGCCTTTTCAAGGGCCTTAAGGTGTGAGTCAAGATTGCCTGGTGTTACCTCCAGGACCTCCAGGAGATCCCTAAAGAGCACCCTCCCTCGGGGGAGCAGATACAGCATCACCCCTAACCTAACCGGATTTCCGAGTGTGTTGTTCCTGCTCAGCTCCCGCAGAGCCTCCATGCTATCACCGCTCTATTGCCCTGAAGGCCGAGTGGAGGTACCACATCACGGTAAGGGTGAACCCCAGCCCCACAACGAAGCCTGCCCATGCCATAGCGCCCGTTTCCATCCCCATTGCAACAGGTATCCCGATGGCGGGGATAAGAAAAGCGGGAATTATTTCACGCTCGGCCCCACCGTATTTGGCAAAAACCAGCCACATTGCGAATACAGAGAATGCTATGAAGCTTAGAAACCCCATGGCCAGGCTCGCTTCGGCGTTCACCCCGAGGTGCATCCTTGGAACAATGCCCCATCCCAGGATTATCCCCGTTATCCAGGAAAGAGCTACTAAGATCCCTCCGAGGGTCGATGCTTCCGCTTCTCTTCCGGTAACCCTTCCCAGTTTTTGAAGACGCTTCCACACCCTTCCGGTGAATCCCATTGCTACCACAAAAGCCGCCGGCCAGTAGATCAGGTTAAACTGCCACGGGAGGTCGAAGACTCCTATGATGGCGTAGTAGAGCAGCATCACCGAGAGCCAGGCTCCAAAGTTCATCGCCCCGTACATCTTCCCCGCCGCTATCAGCTTGCCCTCGACCCTCTCGAGCACTTCCCTAAGTTCCTTAACTTCTTCCACGCTTATCACCAAGTGGGGATACGACATTCACCTATTTATACCCCGGACTTTCTCTGAATTTCAGAACACGATGCTCAATTGTCCCTGTACCGATTTTCCTTAAAACAGTTAGAGGAGCTTAGAGTTAAATACTTTGATGCATGAATATCTTGTTGGTGGTTGAGGTGGAGATACTTAGCACAGGTATTCCCATCCTCGATGAGGCACTTGGGGGAGGCCTCTTGGAGGACAGCAATCTGCTGATAACCTATGACACATACTCCCGCGGCTGGGCCCTTGGGTTTGAGATACTGAGGCGGAGAATGGAGATGGGCGATTTTGGTGTCATTTTGGACTCAGTACTCCCCATAACGCCCCTCAGAATGAAGCTTGGGGCGATAAACTTTAACCTTAATGAACTTGGGGGAAAGGGGGACCTCGCGGTCATTGACATATTCTCGTCCTTCTACAGCCTCAAGTACTCCGAGGGCTACGTTTACACGGATCTAACAATAGACGTGAGCACGTTCCTTCCCAAGTACAACCAGCTCTACAGGAGGGTCCTGAGGGAGAGAATCGGGGACAAGAGGCCTGTGGGGATTGACGTCACGGTTGACGGGATGGCCTTCCTCCTCGGCGAGAAGAACTTCATAAGGGTCTTTCAGCGTCTCATGGCCCTCAAGGAGCGCGCCAGACTCTTTGAGAACAGGAAAAGGCCCCTCAACATATTCCTCCTCAACAGATGTCGTGCCTCCGAGGAGCTGGTATCTTGGATGGCCCTTTACAGCCAGTACCTCATAGAGTTCCAGCCGACGGAGAACCCCGGCGTCGAGAGAATGTTCGTAAGGACCTCTCCGCTGCCGGATTTTGCCCCAACGGCGGAGGGCTACGTCTTCCGCCTCGTTAATGGGAGAGTAGAAATAGAGAAGCCCGGAAAGGTCTAATTTCTGCTTTTCCTTTATTTGATCCTCTGAACTGTGAGTCCTGCTAAATTTGCCGAGGAGTGCAAAACGAACGCCGGGACTATGCCTCCCAACGCAAAGAAATAACCCATCAAAAGTTTGCTCCCCAAACTAACCTCCCGCCCTCGCCAGGCGGAGCGTCTCCATGAAGCGCTCGATTTCCCTTTCGTTTCCCTCTATCAGAACCCTGCTGAGGGGTATGCCGTTTCTCTCGATTTTCCCGAGAACCGTCAGCTTAACCTCTGCCCCGCTCTTTTCCATGATTTCCTCGAGCTCTTCGAGCGGAATCGGCGTTTCAATAGTCCTCAAGGAGGAACCTCCAGAGTGGGATTATTTCTACGCCATCCACGCTCTTTTCGACGTCCCAGGTTATCAGCCTGGCCCTTTTAATCCCGAACTCGCACATGGCCTTTTTGAGGGCCCTTACCTCTCTGCCGAAGGTTTCGGGGTCTGAAACGTCGTAGCTCACTTGGATTAGCTCTTCACTCAACGAGAACCTTTGCGAGTTCCTCATTCATGTTAACCAATAACTAATGGCAGTTTATAAACTTTGTTAAGTGCTACTTAACAGCTTTAAAAACCAAAATTCATTTAACCCTGAAGGTCAGCCCCCTCTCCCTTGCCCTCTTCTCCACCTGGAGGCGGAACTGGCAGGCCTTGCATATCTCTCCCGTCGTCGGCTGGCCGCAGATTTTGCACCTGTTCAGCTCGCTCGTCCTTTTGGTGTACGTCCTCGCTATGAGGGGGAATAGCTTGTCGTAGCTCCTCAGTATCTGATACTTCGTCCCCGGATGCCTCTCCTCCATCTCGTTGATCCAGTCCCGAATTTCGGCCCTGAATGCCTCAACGGTGTAGGGGCACTCGCTGAAATCAACCTCTATGTTGTTGAGGACCGCGTAGAGAACTATCTCCTTCTCGGGAATCTCACGGAGCGGCTTTATCCTGGGGACCAGCTCTGGGTGTATCTCCTCATAGTAGGGACCGGTCCTTCCGAGGCGTGCCACATCACCGCGCAGTATGTTCATGATGAACATCTGAACCTCGTCGTCGAGGTTGTGCCCCACGGCCAATCTGTCGGCGCCCACGTCCTTAGCCGCGTAGTTTAGGAGCCAGCGCCTCCAGACGCCGCAGTAGGAGCACGCCCCAACTCTCTCGCCCTTTTCAAAGCTCCCCATTATCTCAACGGTCTCGTCCAGGGTGAAGCCCATGTACTCCTTGAATGAATAGACCCTGTGCTCTATGCCCAGCTTCTCGGCGTTCCTCCTGGCCATCTCGACACTGGGAGGCCTGTATCCGGCTATTCCTTCGTCAATCGTTACGGCCACGAGCTCGAAGGGGAACCTCTCGCGCAGCTTCGCCAGGAGGTGCATGAGGACGACGCTGTCCTTTCCGCCGCTCACGCCCACGGCTATCCTCTCACCCTTCTCTATGAGGCGGTACCTTTTGACGGTCTCCTTGAACTTCTTCTCCACGAGTTCGTTGAAGTGCTTTCTGCAGTAGTACCTACCCGTGTAGCGAGCGTGATAGACTGCCTCGCGGTTACACTTGGAGCACTTCATCCACTCACCGGACTGGAATTGGGACGTCCCTTAAAAAGGTTGAGGGCTGCAGCCGGGCTCACCCTGCGAGGTTCATTATTGCCGGGAGAATGTTGAGAGCCAGCAGGAAGAGGCCCACCCCTATGGTGAAGTACCTGACCGGCTTCGCGACGCTCTCCGGCAGGTAGCGTTTGAACACGTCGTCGAGCATCCTCCCGCCGTCCAGCGGGACGAGCGGGAAGAGGTTCATAAGTCCGATGCCTATGTTGAGCACGTATATCCAGTAGAATGTGAAGAACAGCGGCAGCACCAGCCAGTCGGCTCCAACCTTTGAGACCACGTTCTGCGCGGGGTAGATCCCTATGTAGCCCTTCTCCGGGTTATCCGGATGCGTCCCGAGCTTCAGCGGGAGGTTCAGCTCCTGACCTCCCCTGAGGACCGTGAGCGTGACGGTCTGGCCTGGCTTCGTCCCGTTCATGAAGTTTATGAAGTTTTCCATGTCCCTTATCTGAAGGCCGTCCATGGCGACTATAACGTCCCCCTTCTGAAGGATTCCGTGGGCCGGGCCGTCCTCCAGCACGCCGGACACGAGGATTCCGGATGGCTGAAGAACGGGTGAGATGGCGAAGTTGAGGATCAAAACAGCCAGGAGCGCCGTTGCAACGTTGGCGAGTGAGCCGGCTCCGTAAACCCTCAGCCTGGTGCGCAGGGAGGCCCTCTCAAGCGCCTCCTCGTCCGGCTCGACGAAGGCGCCGGGTATGACTGCGAGGAGAACCAGACCCACAGATTTCAGCGGCAGGTTCTCGGCCCTCGCCACTATTCCGTGACTCAGCTCGTGGACCACCATGACGACAGCGAGGGCTATCAGGCCGTACCAGAGGGGTATGGTTATCCCGGGGATGACGAGCTGAACCCCCGCCTGCTCACCACCCGTTTGGATGGTCTGCAGGGCGGTTCTGAGGAGGGCATAGAAGACGTAGACCATGCCCATAAAGCCGAGGGCGATTCCGACATCCGCGTAGACCTTCCAGAAGCGTCTGCTCCTACTTGCGAGACCGTCGATGAACCCGAGGAGCCGCTTTGTGCGCCACATGGCGATGAAGAGGTCAACCGTTAGGCCCTCCTCCCTCTCTTCCCGTCTTCCGAAGAGGGCGTAGAGGATAACCCAGAAGGCAGCGATTCCAATGATGACTGCGATGAGGGCGGTGTTCATTTGGGTCACCTAATGGGACTTTTCTATGGGGGTTTAAAAAGTAATCGGGCTCAGAGCCTGCCAAGGAACTTGAGGATGTATATCTTTGTCCGCACATCGAGGATAGAGCTCAGAATGTCGACGGAGTTCCCCCTCATCGTCGGGTTGAGGCGAAACGCCCTCAGGATCTCCGCTGCACCGCTCCTATCGCCTCCAAAGAGCTTGAGAATCCCTATCTGGAGGAGGTGGTAGCTCAGAACCCGCGGGTCATGTCTTATGTCCCCGTGCTCCTCTATCATTCTGTACCTCCCTGCCAGGTACTTGGCGAAGGAGAACTGGCCGGAGTGGATTGAGTAGTCCACCAGCGGCTCGTCTATCGCCCCAAAAAGGCATATCTTCGACATCCTCAGCCACATGTCCCAGTCCTCACACGTCGGAAAGTTCTCCCTAAAAAGCCCCGCCTTCTTGAAACACTCGCGCTTCACCATTATGGTGGACGTGCCTGTTATGTTGTCTTTCAGCAGGTGGCGGTAAACGTTCCCGCTCGCACGGGGGTGCTTTACCCCCAGGATTTTTCCCCGCTCCAGGTAGTAGTATGTGAACGCCGTGTATATCAGGCCGTAGTTATTTGGGAGCTCCTTGAAGGCCTCCATCTGGAGTTCGAGCTTGTCCTCCCGCCAGCGGTCGTCGTCATCGATGAACGCTATGAACTCCCCTCTGGCCTTCATCACTCCCAGGTTGCGGGCGTTCGCTATCCCCTTTCCTTTCTGGGGGATGTATCTCAGGCGCCCGTCCTCGAAGGACCTGACGAGTTCTCTCGTCGATTCGCTTCGCGCACCGTCTATTACGAGAACCTCGAAGTCGTTGAATTCTTGGCTTAAAACGCTTTCAATGGCCCGTGTTAGGAGCTTGTTTCGGTTGTATGTAGGAATAACGACGGAAACGGCCGGCCTCACTTGGCCACCCCCTTGCCTGCGAAAAGGCTTATATGTTTGACGATGAGCTTTTTGGCGATGTTCCTGAACTTTTCTTCGTTCTCCGCGTTTACCTCTTCAAAGCGCCAGTCATCAACGCTGAAGATCGCAGTGCCCTCTCTGTGGTAGATCTTTATCCTGTACTTCTCAATCTCTTGGACAAGCTCCGTTTTATCCTCCGTCAAGTTGGGATAAGGATAGTGGGTACCAAAACTCTCCACTATAGCATACTCTGATGTAAGATTGAACTCATTGCCTTGAACAGTGCTTGAAATCATAGGTTTTATCCTAGCAAGGCTGATATATCCATTTTCCTCATGGGGAGGTTCTTTATTGGGCAATCTGATAAGGAAAGGGACTCTTAAAAGTTCGTCATGGAGAAAAACACCGTGCCCAAGTTTTCCTCCGTATTCCCCGAGCAGCTGACCGTGGTCGCTGGTCACTATGGTTATGGAGTTCTCGAGTATCCCCTTCTCCTGAAGGATGTTGAGCATCTCCACGAGTCTCTTTTCAAGGTATTTAACCTGTTCGGGATACCCTTTCCTCCACTTCTCCACCAGCTCAGGCTCTTGCCCAAGGAGTCTGTTGACCACGGGGGCATCTGTGAATCCTTCAAAAAGGGAGTACGGTTCGTGGACTTCCATCAGGTTGATGAAGATGTAGGATGGGGCTTTAAAGTTGAGTTCCTTGAGGAGTTTGTTCGTAACTTTTGCACCCTTATCCTTTGGCCATCCCTCTCCGTATCTGCTTATGATTCTCCAGAGGACTTTGAAGGGCAGGACAAACTTCTTTTCCTTCATCAGGGCTTTGACAAGTTCCAGCCCATTTTTGGGCTGATACTTCTTGAGAACCCGGCTGAGCTTCTCTCTGTCCTGATCCTCGATAAGGGGTTTCAGTGTGTCGTGAAATTCGGAAAAGCCCTTTATACCAAAGTCTGGCCCGATAAAGAAGTTTGCAGTGAAGAGGTATGTTGTATATCCAAGGGAATCTAGAATCTCGTGCAGGTACGTTCCATCTTCCTTAAACTTCACATCAGGAACTTTTCTTCTCTTGCCCTCGTGCACCCCGTGGTATATAGGATACAGACCGGTAAACATTGACGCATGACTCGGGATAGTCCATGGTGAGGGAGCTATTGCGTTCTCGTATCCTGTGAATCCAAAGTCCCTAATCAGCTTGTGCTCTATCCCGCTGGAGTAGTCCTTTCTGAGGGTATCGAGGACTATGAGAATTACGTTTGGCTTGTCCATGTATGTTCCCACCTAGTAGCTATATGTTTTATTTAAATATTTGTCTTGCCAGGACTATGAAAAGACTTAAATTATAGGGGACTCTCCAATATCAGTGGGGAGATTGTGTGAAACGGATTGTGATGACTCTTAGTAATCCATTCAAGCCAGATCCTCGGGTCTACAAAGAGGCATCCAGTCTTGTGAAAGCTGGGTATGATGTTACTATAATCGCCTGGGATAGGGAGGGAAAATACCCCAAGATAGAGACTATAAACGGGATAAAGATCCTTAGGATTCACATTAGATCCTGCTATGGGCTTCCACTATGCTTTATTGCCGGTTTATTCCTATTTTACTTACGCTCTCTGTTTTTGTTAATGAAAATGGACTTCGATATTATACATACACATGACTTTGATACTGCAGTCCTGGGAGTTATCGTAAAAAAAATCAAGAATAATGTGTGGGTATATGACGTACACGATCTGTATGAAAGCATGGTCAAGCTGGTCGCGGGTGGGAAACTTGCTAAAATTGTGGGATATTTGGATTCATATTTTCAAAAAAACGCAGATTTGATATTTACTGCTAGTCAGAAAGTTAAACAGGTTGTCCAGAGAAACAATAAGGACGTTTTTGTTATCTTAAACACAGTTAACCCGAGCTATCTCAAAAATCTCCCGAAGTATCCTACTTTTACAATTTTTTACGGAGGAGTACTGTCGGGAAACCGATTTCTTCTGGAGATGCTTAAGATTACGGAACGCCTTGGCATAACTTACAGGATTGCAGGAAAGGGATGGGTTGATGTTGAAGAGATTTTGAAGAAACAGCTGGGAAAGAATTTCTTAGGATTTATACCCCATGAGCAAATATTCGTTGAACTTGAGAAAGCACATCTAACCTTTGCAATCTACGATCCACGTTTTGAAAACATCAGGTTGAGTCTTCCAAATAAGGTGTTCGAGGCTGCCAGTGTTAAGACTCCTATTCTAGTATCCCGGGGAACAGCACTGGCTGAGCTTGTTGAAAGCATGAAAATTGGATGGTCTGTAAAATATGATGAGAAGGATGTTGAAAGTAGGGTGTCCTTTTTGTTAATGAATCCAAAATATCTAAAAAAAGCAGGACATAGGGGTCATAAAATCTATTTAAAGAAGTATACGTGGAATTTTGTTGAGCAGATTTTGTTTAGAGTTTATCCTTAGAAGGGGGAAATAGTATGACGTGAAATTCTTGAAACATATATTTTATAATAAATTCCAGACTAAACTGTCTTATAATGATTTAGGGGTGCTGGAAATGGTATCTACTCCTAGAAAACACCAGAGAAAGGTTAAAATATGCCTTTGGGGTAACAGGGGTTCGTTTTATGAGACCCATATTAGACTTCTTAAATCGTGCAGGGATTACTCTGTAGTTTCAATAGGTTCCTCTGATGCCAAGGGGGTTGATATAGAACTGTTTGAATCGTCTGATGGGAAAAATATCCTGCGGACATTCATAGGACTACTTGGAAGGCTGTTTAGGGTTCCATTCCTCTTTTCAAAGCTCGATGCTTGGTGCGATGTGCATATTGTGCATTATTTAAATATCTGGTATCTTTTTTCATTGGCAGTGTTACCTCTTAAGAAGCCTGTGGTGTATGTTCCGTATGGTACTGACTGGAAATTAAGAGAAAAAACAGGGAGAAAGAAGCCACTTATTTATCGACTAATATTTAAGTTTATAGTAAAAAGAAAACTTTCTATGGTTTTGTTTGAATTCCATTTTAATTCAAAATATTTTGCTGAAATGTGGGGGGTGCGTAATTCTCGAAAGATGTTCTTAACGATTATTTTTCCAATTAGGGATGCTTTTTATTCTTACAAGATAAACACTATCCGGAAAAGCCCAAGATACACTTTAATTTTCTCCCCAAGGACGTTGCTACCTTTTTATAACCACCATCTGTTAGTGGAGGTATTGAGCAGGTCAGAGTTCAAAGAACAACTTGTATTGCTCTTCATTGATACATCCAATTTAAAGACAGTATATGCTCAGCATGTTGTCTCTAAAGCTAAAGAATACGGTATTAAGACCTCAGTTATTCCACGATTTTTATCTGCTGAGGAAATGGCTAGGATGTTTCTTTTATCTGATTTTAACGTTAATATCCCTACGGATGACCAGTTTGGAATGTCTATAATGGAAGGGGCATTGCTTTGTAGTGTCCCAGTCTTAAATAAAAATATATGGTCCTACTGTGATATTATGAGTTATAAAAATGCAATATTTGTTGATCCCTACTCTCCAGATGAAGCTGCAAGGACCCTCACTAATGCGCTTTCCGATAAAAAATTTCGAAGAAAAATGTGTAGGGTTAACAGAAAGGTTTTTGAAAACCGCAGGGAATCAATAGTAATAGATAACCTAAGAGCTGTAATCAACAGGGTACTGGATGGTGGTTCTGATGTCCACTAAGTTTATAGAATGGAAACCTCCCAAAATACAACATGGTAAATTAACTCGTTGGAACTGGATGGTTCAGTATCCTGAGGGCCTTAAACTGGGCAAATATACAGATATTGGAGCATTTACCTACATAAATGCCAAATATGGTGTCACAATTGAAGATTACGTCCAAATAGGCTCTCACTGTTCGATTTATTCTGAATCGACCATAGATGGGAAGACTGGCCAGGTTATTATCAAAAGAAATGCTAGGATTGGAAGTCATAGTGTGGTAATGCCTGGAGTTACAATCGGAGAAAACTCGATAATTGGTGCGTTCAGCTTTGTGAACAAGGATATTCCACCAAACGTCATAGTATTTGGTGTTCCAGTGAAAGTCTACCGGAGACTGACTGATGAGGAAATAGAGAAACTGATGGAGGGGATTAGTAAATGAAAATCCCCCTATTTAAAATCTATTGGGATAAGAATGACATAGCTGCTGTTGAAAAAGTGATTCGTTCTGGGATGCAATGGTGTATTGGGGAACAAGTAATAGAACTTGAAAGAAGAATCTGTGAGTATATTGGGACTAAGTACTGTGTGACATTCAATTCTGGTGGCTCAGCACTTCATGCACTTATGCTAACCTACAAGTTTGGACCTGGAGATGAAATAATTGTTCCCTCGTTTACGTTCATCGCTACTGCTTATTCCCCTCTGTATGTAGGAGCAAGGCCGGTCTTTGCTGATATTGAAGAGAAAACTATGGGTTTGGATCCAGAGGATGTCAAGGAGAGGATAACTCCTAAAACAAGAGCAATACTGGCAGTTCATTATGGTGGGATGCCATGTAAAATACGGGAGCTCAGGGAGATAGCTGAGGATTATAACCTTATATTGATTGAAGACGCCGCCGAGGCCTTTGGAGCCAGAGTAAAAGATAGACACGTTGGTACCTTTGGGGATGCTGCCATTTTCAGCTTCTGCCAGAATAAGATTTTCACGACAAGCGAGGGTGGGGCAGTGGTTACAAATGACAAAAATATATACAAACGGCTAAAACTTATTGCTTCTTATGGCAGGATTACCGAGAAAGACTACTTCACTTCTAGAGCAACGGTTGATTATGTGGAAGTTGGGTATAACTGGAGACTCTCAACCATTTTAGCTGCACTGGGATTGTCGCAGCTAGAGAAAGTCGACAGGCTAATTGAATTGAGAAGAAAAAATGCACATTTATTAAACAACGCTCTCAGGAAATTAAAAGGACTTTATGTGCTGGATGAACCTGAGGACTATTTTGCCGTTTACCAGCTGTATACACTAAGAGTTCTGGATGGAAACAAAACAAGGGACGCACTTATGGAATATCTATCAAATAGGGGGGTATCCACTAGGGTTTACTTTGAGCCAGTACATAAGTACACAGTATTTAGAAGTTTAGGATATCATAATGTTGATCTCCCTGTAACGGAAGAGATTTCCTCTCAAGTTTTGAGCTTACCAATGTATCCCCATATGACCAAGGGAGAAATAGATTACATAATCTCATCGATTAAAGACTTCTTTGAGGGTGAAAACTGATGGAAGAAAACGTATTCAAAAATAAGAATGTTCTTGTCACGGGTGGTACAGGTAGCATTGGTAGGGAGATAGTTAGGCAACTCCTGAGGACTGAGGTTAACAAGGTTGTGGTGATGAGCAGAGATGAAATTAAACACTTCATCATGAGAAAAGAGATACTAGACGATCGCTTGGAATTTGTGGTCGGTGATGTGAGAGACTTTCAAAGTGCCAGTAATGTATTTAAACTATATGACATTAATATCGTGTTCCATGCTGCCGCAATGAAACATGTGGTTATCTCAGAGGAGTTCCCTTTCGAGGCAGTGAAAACAAACATTATAGGAACTCAGAATCTTGTAGAATTGGCCCTCCATCATGGAACTGAAAAATTCGTTACAATAAGCACTGATAAAGCTGCAAACCCTACCACAGTCATGGGGGCTACAAAGTTCATTGCTGAAAGGATAACGTTGAATGCAAACAAGCTTGCCAAGAATGAAAGTGCATTTATGGTAGTGCGATTTGGAAATGTTGCCAACTCAAGGGGTTCAGTAATCCCTATTTTTATTACTACCTTAGTTAACAAAAAAACATTGTTTGTCTCTGACCCTGAGGTTACACGGTTCATTATGAGGATTTCAGATGCTGTACGGCTTGTCTTTAAGGCTACTGAGCTAGCGAAAGGGGGTGAGTTATTCATACTGAAAATGAATGCCTTTAAACTGGGAGATTTAGTAGAGGTTATGAGAAGAGACATTGCCCCATTAGTCGGTATTGATCCTGGAGAGGTCACTGTGAAACTTATTGGCCTATCTCCGGGGGAGAAATTGCATGAGGACTTAATAAACGAAGTGGAAAGTCATTATATAGAGGACCTAGGAAACATGTATAGAATTAAAATTGGTGAACCCTCCTTGGGCGAAGTTCATTCCAATGTTGTAAAATATAGTTCAAAAGAGGCGCCGAAACTGTCACGAAAAGAATTAAGGGATATAGTTTTGGAATACCTCAGAATAGGGGGTCAGCATAATGGAGAGCAATAAGTCTCTTCCAAATTTTTTCATAGTTGGGGAGCCCAGAAGTGGCACGACTTCCCTATATCACTATCTCAGACAGCATCCTGAGATATTCATGAGTGAGATAAAGGAGCCAAATTATTTTTGTACGGATCTCCACAGGGAAACCTTAGAATTTTTCAAAAACGAGAGGGAACTGCTAGTTCGCTTTCCTTATCATGACTATCTCCGCTATATTAGCTTATTTCAAAATGCTACTGGATATAAGGTAATTGGAGAAGCATCTGTGATATATCTATACTCCAGAGTAGCTGCTAAAAATATCTACGAGTTTAATCCTGAGTCAAAAATACTTGCTGTTTTCAGAGAACCTGTTAACTTTTTGTATTCTCTGCATCATGTATTCCTTCGGGAACTTCATGAGAATATCAAAGATTTTAAAAAAGCACTTGAGATAGAGCCTTTTAGGAAACAAGGAAAATACATACCCAAATATGTCCTGTTCCCATCGATGTTATATTACTCGGAGTGGCCAAAATATGCGGAGCAGTTAAGCAGGTATTACAAATATTTTGATGAGTCTCAAATAAAAGTTGTAATATTTGATGACTTGAAATCTAACCCCGAAAGAGTCTATCATGAGATTCTGCAATTCTTGAATGTTAACAATAGCAATTTCAGGCCTAACTTTGAGATACACAATCCAAACTCCACTTACAGAACAACCCTTTTACGGAAAGTCCTGTTTGAAGTATCTAAAACACGCATTAGGGATATAATGCCCCACAAATTTAGAAAATTTGTATGGAATGAAATTATAGTCCCATTAAATAAGCTCAACACAAAACCAGTTTCCCGCAAACCCTTGCCGGAGGAATTCAGACTCAAACTTATGAAGCGCTTTAAACCAGAAGTCAAAAAGCTCTCTGACTTAATCGGCAGAGATTTAGAGACCCAGTGGGGGTATGAAAATGTATAGATTCGATTCATGATTGTCTAAGAATCCATTGATATTTTATTAGTAAATACCCATTTAATAGGCATCCAATTCCCTGACTCACCACTGTCGCTACTGCCGCACCACTTGCTCCATAATTCAAGATAAGGAAATAATTAAGGACGACATTTAGCAACGCTGTAAACCCGGCTATCTTCGTAAATGTCAGCTCCCTTCCAGTTGCGTTCATGAAGCTTCCAAAGAGGGAATTGAGAAACATAAAGGGCAACGCAAACGCGAGAACCTTAAGGACGGGAACACTATTTCCAAACTCCTTCCCAAAAACTGTTAGTATGCCAAAATTGGCTAGGAGGTAGTATCCAACCGTCCCGGCAATACCCAAAATGACTAAAGTTTGAAAGCTCTTCCTGAAGAGAACTTGGAGAGCATCCCTGTTTTCTTTCCACAGACGAGCCATCGATGGCAAAGTCGTCGGTATGACTATGTTCGGAACTAGCATAGCAACCTGAATCCATATGTAGGCTGCCCTGTATATTCCAGTTTCATAATCCCCTCTCATCAGGCTGAGCATCACCATGTCCGTGCGATAGTAAATGAGCGTGAAAAGCCCTATGAGCCAGAATGGATAAGATTTCTTTAGCAGAAAAATCCATTTATCCGGTTTAAATCTAACTCTCACAACATCAACAAATTTCATTCCAAATTTTATTCTCAAAAGCTCTCTCAGGAAATATCCGGCTAAGAGAGCTATGACGAACAGGGATAATGACATGAAATAGTAAAGCACAGCACCTCCGATGAAGAAAGCCCAGAGCCGTTCAACGGTTCTAGCGATGGCCTCGTACTTGGTGACTTCGTGGGCATACATAACTCTGACAAAAATCAGAGAGATCCACGTCAGCATCGCCTCGGCTCCAGCCAGGATTATAAGGAGTTTCATCCATTCTGGCTTCGGGATGAAGAGGGTGAGCCCGGCAATTACAAGGAAATTAACCACTGCCAGAACTATCTTGAAGCCGAGGACATCTGGGAGGAGTTCGTCCAACCGGTTCCTCTCTCTTGCAACTTCTCTCATAAAATAATACCCGACACCCAAATCGGAGAATATCCCCAAGAGGCCGACGTAGTAGAATATAAACGAATACTGTCCCAATCCTTCCGGTCCGAGGGTTCTGCTCAGGATGACTATTATACCGTACGCTAGTATCTTTGAAATAATCTCTGCCCCGAACAGCCAGCCCGCGTTTTTGATGAGTCTCAGCTTCAGGCTTTCCCCCATACGCACCCAACCTAAAACCGTGTACGGGTTGATAAGGATTGTCCTACGGCAACCGTTTTAAGCCCCTCTTCCAATCTCCCCCTGCGATGATGAGTGATGGGCGAACCGATTGATGAGGACGGAAAGGTGATCTCTGAGCAACCCTTTTAAGGCCCATCTTCAACCTTTTCCCGGGATGATGAGTTCAGCCTTGCCTGAGGCTCGTGATGATGGAGTGACGGACTGACCGCTCAGCTCATTTTTATGTCCCTTGAATTAGTTTAGCCTAACAAAATTGGAAAACCTAATAAAGTTAAATATCCGAATGGGGACGGTAAGGCTTAAATATTGTGTGCATATGCACAAAATTGTGGTGATACTGTGGAAGAGATATACAGGCCCATCTGGGTCAGCATCCTTGGCAACGTTCTCCTTTCCTTGCTCAAGCTAGCCGTGGGTTTCATGTATTCCAGCATCGCCCTGATATCCGACGGCGTCCACTCCTTAAGCGACGTTATCACGAGCGTCATCGGCTACGCGGGCATTAGAATATCCTCAAAACCGCCCGACAAAAGCCATCCCTTTGGCCATTCCCGTTTTGAGCCCCTGGTGGCCTTCCTGATTGGGGAGGCTCTTATAATAGTGACATACGAGATAGGCCGTGATGCCGTTTACAGGATAATTGAGGGTGGAGCCACAGAAGTCAACTCCATAATGCTCGGCGTCACCCTGCTCTCGATACTCTCTAAGGAGCTCATGTTCCGCTATTCTGTCCACATCGGCAGGAAGATCAACAGCCAGATACTCGTCGCCGATGCCTACCACCACAGGAGCGATGCACTGAGCAGCGTTGCGGTTCTAATAGGTCTCGGTGCCCAGGAACTTGGTTTTATGTACGGTGATTCAATCGCGGGTCTCGTCGTCTCGGTCTTCCTCCTGAAGGTCTCGCTGGACATAATCCTTGAGAACGTCCGCTATCTGACGGGACAGGCCCCGCCCTTTGAGGTCTGCGAGGAGATAAAGAAGACCGCCTTAAGCGTCCCGAACGTTCTCGGCGTCCATGATTTGAGGGCTCACTACGTCGGCAGCAAACTGCACGTTGAGCTCCACATAGAGGTCTCCCCAGGGCTAAGCCTCAAAGAGGCCCACGACGTCAGCGAGGAGGTGAAGAGGGTTATAGAGAGCCTCCCCGAGGTTGAGGTCGCCTTCGTTCACGTGGACATAAAGGGGGTTACGGAGTAGCTCGGATCTCTGTCATGGATCGCGTTATCATGCCCTGACTGCCTCCCTCAGGTCCATCAAAAACGCCTCCAGATGCTCCCTTCTAACGTGGGGCATCATGACGATCCTGATGTATCCCCTGTGGGCGCTCACGCCCCAGCCGCGCTTCTTAAGCTCCTCCTCGACCTCTTCTAGGTTCTTTGCCCCGAAGGAAACGATGTTGAGAACGGGCTCGCGGATGAGATGGACCCCTGGGATCCTCTTGAGCTCGCCCGCGAACCACCTGCTCAGCTCCATGGCCCGCTTGACGATCTCAGCGTAGCCCTCGAATCCGAGGTGCTTTATCATCGCCCACACTGCCAGCGCCTGTGCTCCGGGTCTCGTACCAGTTATCGTCGCCTGCCAGACCTTGCCGCCGGCGAGGTACGGCGCGGGAACGCTTATCGCCTCCAGGAACCGCTTCTCGCGGAATATTATCCCTCCCGCCGGGATGGGAACCATCCCCATCTTGTGGGGGTCTATGGTTATGCTCTTGACGCCCCTCAGCCTGAAATCGAAATCGGGGATATCGTAGCCCAGAGCTTTGGCGAAGGGAATGACAAAACCCCCGAAGGCGGCATCCACGTGAAGCGGGAGGCCATAGTCGAGGGCCAGGTCACTTAAAGCTGGAATGTCGTCCACCACACCCAGCCCAGTGGTTCCGGCGATGCCGACGATTCCTATGGTGTTGTCAGTGATTTTAGCCTCGACGTCCTTAACATCGACCGAATAGTCCTCCCGCAGGTCCGCCCAGACGAGCCGGACCTTCAGCATCTCGCTCGCCTTGAGGAAGGAGAAGTGGGCGCTTCTGGGAAGTATGAGCTCGGGGTTCTCCACATCAGCCAGGTTGCGGAACGCCCTCACGGCGAGAATGTTGGCCTCAGTTCCCCCTGAGACTATGTTCCCGTAGCCCCTTTCGAGGCCGAGAAGGCTGGACAGCATTGCTATTACCTCTCTCTCCACCCACTGGCTTCCAACGTGCAGCCCGGGGTCGCCCAGATTCCTGTCGATGTAACGCCGCACCACCTCCGCGGCGAAGGGATGTGGATGGGTGCACATCGAGCCGAGAATCCTGCCTGAATCAAAGGTCAGGTCCTCTGACGTCTTCTCCTCCAGCTCCGCCAGAACTTCCTCTTCGCTCGCTCCTTTCTTCGGGAACATGGTCTCACCAGCCTGTGCCTAGTTTTATCCCTCAAATTTAAGCCTTTACCCTCTTTAGGTAGCCCTTGAAGAACACCGGTGTTGTCAGCGCGGTGAGCATGGAGACCGCTATGACGCTCGCGAAGAGAACCTGGTCTATGAGGCCCGCGGAGAGGCCGAACGTGAGTATGGCCAGCTCGAGACTTCCCCTGCCGCCCATTCCAATACCTATCGTTATCGAGTCCCTCCAGTTCAGACCAAAGAGCCTCGCACCGAGACCGCAGCCGATGAGCTTGCCCATCACCGCCGCGAGGTAGAGCGCCGCTATGAGGATCAGGCTTATGTCGGCCAGGGGCGGGTTGAACATCAGTCCAACGTAGATGAAGAACAGGGGTATAAAGAACTCGGTGAGAACGACCTGGAGGTCGTTTATGAGTTCGTTGAGCTTTATCCTCGTCACGACGAGCGGGTCCTTCCTCTCGCGGAGGCGGCTTATGGTGAGGCCCGCGAGGTAGGCGCCTATTATCTGGTTGAGGCCCGCCCACTGGGCTATTATGGCTAGGGTGAAGGTCAGGATGAGCGTGAAGGTGAAGAACACGTTGAGGTTCCTGACGATGGAGTAGAACCACCTGGCCCTCTTGAAGATGTACTCGGATACCAGAAGCGTTGCAGCTATGAATGCGAATATCTTGACCGTCAGTATTCCAAAGGAAGCCGCGTCGAGCCCCCCTCCCGCCAGAGCGGTGATTATACCTATGAGGTAAACCGCCATTATGTCGTCGGCAAAGGCGGCCCCCATGAGTATCGATGAGACCTCCCTCCTCACACGTTCCTTCACGAGTACGCCGCTGGTTACCTCTATTGCGGTGTTTCCGAGGGTCACTCCGATGAATATTGCGGCAGTGGTTCCTTTCCCCGCCACCTCGACGGTGAGGAAGCCCAGGGCGAAGGAGAACGCCACGCCAAGGGCCGCAACGACCACCGCCTTCTTGGTGTTCTGGGCTATGGCGGAGAAGTTGCTGGTGAGTCCCATGTAGAGCATCATCATTATCAGCCCGAACTCCGCGAGAACCCCCAGTTCTTCCGTCGGTTCGATCACTCCGAGGACGAAGGGCCCCAGGAATATTCCCGTGAGGACGTGGGCTATTATCGGGTGTATTTCCACCCTCTCAAAGAGCCACTCTATGCTCTTTGCTGTGACGAGAAGAATCGCGAGCGCCGCCAGGAAGTCCACGTCAGTCCCCCCTCGCCAGCAGGGCCGCAAGCAGCCAGAGCGCCATGAGTATTATCGCCAGTACGGCCGCGATTCCAGCGGCCCCCCTGCTTGTTCCGAATATTATCGGAATGGGGCCTATCATTATCACCCCGCCCCCCTCAACGTCCGCCTCTCCGCCGAGGGCAGAAACGAGGGTCCCAATGAAAACTAACAGGAAGCCGAGGAATATAAGGGCCATCCCGCTCAGTATCAGCGTTTTCCCGTCCATACGGTATGGGCTTCCCTTTCACCTTTTAAAACTTAGCGCCAAACCCAAAGGATTAAAACGACCCGTGGGGATTCTTTAATATGCTTGTGCTCGTTGACCTCGACGACACGCTCTGCAACACCTGGGAGGCCGGCAGGTACAGCGTTCTCCGCCTGATACCCTATCTCATCAGACGGAGAAAGTTCAGGGCGTTCTTCTACATTCTTACGGCCCGCTACAGGGAGCTGGAGCAGTCAAGGGAATTCCACACCCTCGACTTCGATAAGCTCGTCGAGAGGGTGATGAGCAAGGTCTACGCCAAAATCAGCCCGGACGAGCTGGACGAGATAACAGAACTGGTTGATAGGGTGTTCTTCTCCAATCTGAAGCTTTACCCGGACGCCGTTCCCTTTCTGCGGGGTCTCAAGGCCATGGGTGCGAGGCTCGTTCTCATTACGGACTCCTCTACCAAGTGGCAGAGGAAGAAGCTCGAGTACCTCGGTATAAAGGACTATTTCGACGCACTGATAATAAGCGGTGAAACCGGCCACAGCAAGCTCGAACCCCACAATTTCAGGCTTGCCCGCAGGCTCTTTCCCGATGACGAGGTCTACATGGTCGGGGACAGGGACGACACCGACATGCGCGGGGGGAAGGAGATTGGGGCGACGACGATACTGGTTCAGAGGGGCTACTTCAGTGGGAGGCTCGCCAGGCACGCCGACTACGTGGTTAAGGACCTCATCGAAGCCCTGGAGGTGATAAAGCGTGAGCATGAAAAGCGAGCTGAAGCGTAAGTCCCTCCACATGACGGGTCTGCTCGTTCCGCTCTCCTACCACCTGTTCGGCAGGGAGCTTACCCTCACGCTCATAGGCATCTCGTTCTTCCTCTTCGTCGTCCTCGAGCCCTTCAGGATAATAGAGGAGCTCAGGGACAACATAAAGAGGAGGCTCAGGATATACGTCGATGAGGACGTCATCGGAAGGGTTGAGGTTCTGGAAAAGCACATAGACGAGATAACCCGCTCCCACGAGCGCTACCGCGTCGCGGCTCACATCTACTTCGCCGCGGCCTCGTTCATAGTGGTGTACTTCTTCCCGATGGAGGTGGCGGTAGGTGCCATCACCGTCGCGACCGTCGGAGACGCCCTGGCGGCCATAGTGGGCAAGTCCCTCGGAAGGCACCGCTTCTCCAACGGCAAGAGCTTCGAGGGCAGCCTTGCCTACTTCCTCGCCGGGATTGCCATACTCTGGCCCCTCGTTGGCCTCCCCCTGGCCCTGGTGGGCTCCATAGCTGGAACCGTGGCGGAGTTCTACAACCTACCGCCCGACGACAACTTCTCCAACCAGCTGGCGGTGGCGCTGACCGTTTATCTGGCGGGGTTGCTCATCTGAGCTTTTGTTTGTATAGCGGCATCACAGAAGAGTGGAAAATGGAAAATCGAAAAGAAAGGTCACTCTATGTTGACCGTCGCAAACTGGGTGAATGTATCTGCGTCGCCCCACTCCTGTCCTGGGTCGGTGCCCTTGACGGCATCCTGGAGCGGCAGTGAGTCAACGGCTGAATCGCCGGCACCCTGTCCGGTGACGTAGGCGACCACGTTTATCTCCCCGGGCTTGACGCCGAGGGCTTCCCATGGAATCGCTATCTCGAGGGTCTGGAGACCGTCTTTCTGGTTGCCAGTGTATGCGTAGAATCCGATCCACTTGAGGTCCTCGTACTTCCATCCGGTTCCGTTCCACAGGGCGAGCTGGGCGCTGGTTATGGTGCTGGTTCCGGGGTCTCCAAAGAACTCCCCGTTCCAGAAGAAGTAGAGCTGCGCATCTATTCCCCGGCTGAAGCTCACCTTTCTGCTCCAGCTGTCCTGGCCATCCGTGTATCCGCCGGCCCTGTAGTCGAGGGATATGCTGTAGGAAACCCTCCACGAGGCGCTGTTCTCTGTGGTTAGGGCTATGTAGAGGAACTGGTCGTCGTGATCGACGTAGAGGGCCTTGAGGTTCGCGCCATCTTGGCCGTAGCCGGTCTCATCGACCGCCACCGGCTGGACGCTCCAGTCATCGAGGTTTCCGTCTATGGTCTTGGTGAGGTTCTTGGAGAGCTCCTTGAGGTACTCGAGCCTTTCAAGGTTGCCCTCCTCGACGATTTTCTTCAGCTCCTCCATCTCATGCACTACCTTTTTCAGTCCAGTGTACGCGCGGAATATCTTAATGGATGCTCCCAGGGCAGCGTTTCCGTTATCGATGTTCTCCTTCCCCTCGTTGTAGAGCTTGAGGAGGTCGTTCACGGTGTTCTCGTATTCCTCGACCTTCTTCTCTATCTCCTCCGGCAGGGTGGTGTTCCGGAAGTATTCGTCGAGTTCGAGATAGCGCCCGTAGTCGTTCTTGAAGTGCCACATTCCGTAATACTTGTTGAGGGACACGAAACCTCTCCAGAATTCCTGCATCTGCATTTTCCTGCGGACGGAAGTGTAGTCCACATCGTTTGCCTTCTCGACCATGCCGTTGGTCTCGATGCAGATGTAGTAGTCGAGGTATCCGTCCATAACCTCCTCCTCGGTGGGCTTGTCGCTGAGGACATCAACGGCGTCGCTGATGTCGTCGTCGCTGAACGCTTCTCCGAAGTTCCAGACTCCGCCTCCCCAGCTCAGGCCGGTTGCGACCTGGAAGTTAAAGCTGCTTGCGCCTTCGAAGACGCCCAGCGGAACTCTGACCTCGATGGTGTTCGCTGAGAGGTTAACCCCAACGACGGCCCCGTTCACCGTGACTATGTCGTTGTTCGGGTCTATGAAGTACAGCATGGACTCAACGCTGTTGCCCGCGGCATTTACTGCGGTGTCCCCGCTGCATCCCGAGCACTTGAGGTTCACCGCCATCTGGATGTCCCATTCTATAACCGAGCTCATGTCCATACTGCCGGCAAAACCTCCGGCTTTTCCACCGTCCTTGTAATCGATCGGGACGGCTATGAACGTTGCTCCGTTTGCCCCCAGCTTCATGTTGCTCATGTTCCTGAACCTGAAGAGGAAGTAAACGTAGTGGTCGTCCTTCGTCACCGCCACCTCAGTGAGGTCGGCATGGCTTGAGGTGTAGTTGGTTTCCTCAAGGTAATTGTCGTTGTCCGTTCTCTGGTCGTTCTCGGCGTCCCTCCAGATGAACGTTCCGTTGATTACGGTGTACGTGTCATTGAGCAGGTTCGCCGACGGCCAGTCGTTCGGGTTGCCGTCAACTTCTATTTTTCCAACCCACACCACATCAACGTCCATTGTGACGACGTTGTTGTCCTCGTTGGCCTCCGTGATAAGGTTGCCCTCGTCCACCGTAACCTTCAGCGTGTACCTGCCCGTTTCGTTTGGTTTCCATGTGAAAGTGAGCTCCCTCTCCTCGCCGGCACCGATGTCGATGGTCCAGTTGGAGATGAGCGTATCGTTGACGTAGGCCCTGACCTCGGCATCGGCGGCCGGAAGGGAACCGAGGTTTTTCACGGTGACGCGGTATTCGGTCGTTCTGTTGAGTCCCGCGATACCGGGGCCGGTTATGCTGGCGGTGAGTTCGGGCACAGGAATGAACATCTCGAAGTCCGCCATCTCGGTGATGACGTCCGTGTCGCTCCATTCGTCTGCGTTGTCCGCGGCGGCACCTTCCTGCGGGAGGACGTCAACGGCAGAGCCGCCTCCACCGGTTACCCATGCGGCGACCGCGAATTTGCTGGGCATTCCTCCGATGGCTGACCATGGTACTGCGACTTCGAGGGTTTTAAGGCCCGTTGAACTGTCCCCGGTGTAGTTATACTTTCCACCCATATCGGTCAGGCTCGGCCAGCTCCAGCCGCCCTCGTATGGGTTGAGCTGCGCGGCGGTTATTGATGCGCTCCCGTCGTCCCACCAGAAGTAAACTTCATAGTCCAGCGCGTATCCATTGGAGAACTCTATGCCCCTTCCCCATGCGTCTCCTCCTGTCGTGTAGCCGTTTCCTGTCCCGGGATCGATGTCAATTCCGAAACCGTACGCCATTCCTCCGTTCTTGGTGTTGTTGGTCTCAATGGCAAGGTAGAGGTACTGGTCATCCCAGGAGACGTAGAACTTGCTGAGGTTGCCCACGTCAAGGCCCGTACCCGTGGTGTCCTCGGCCGCCAGTTCGTTCTCGCTCCAGTCGCTGAGATTGCCATCTATTGTCTTGGGGGCGACGTAGATGACCGGGAGGTTGGTGAAGGTGTCGGTGTCACCCCACTCGTTTCCGATGTCAGTGTAGTCTATGGCCGGATCAACGGGGAGGCTGTCCACCGCCGAACCCCCGCTTCCAGTGACCCACGCCATTACCGCTATCTTCTCAGGCTTCCCGCCGAGGGCGCTCCAAGGTATCTTTATCTCGACCGTCTGGAGACCTGTTGAAGTGTTCCCTGTGTAAGCGAAGCTCCCGCCGACGCCGGAGATGCCCTTGTAATCCCAGCCTCCACCGGTCCAGATGTTGAAGTTATCTGTTCCCATTCCGCTGCTCTGACCCCACCAGAAGTAAATCTCATAGTCAAGAGCAAAGCCGTTGGAGAACTCGACGCTCCTTCCCCATGAATCTCCACCGGAAACGTAGCCGTTTCCTGTTCCAGGGTCTACGTCTATTCCTATTCCATAGGCAACATCCCAGCTCTGGGTGTTGTTCGTCTTAACCGCTATGTACAGGTACTCGTTATCCCATGAAACGTGGAGTCTGTCGAGGTTGGCTCCTTCAAGTCCAGTATCTTTGCCTACCGCAACCAAATCGCTCGGAGTCCAGTCGCTTAGGCTGCCGTCTATGATTTTAGTGCCGTACATGGCGCTGACGAGGCCGCTAAACATGGGCACTAAACCAAGCAACAGAACGAAGGTTAACACAACTGCCGCCGTTTTCTTCACATTATCCACCTCCAGTGGGGATAAATCCCCAGGGGTGTACGGTAGTCACCCGTAGTGAGTATTACGAGAAAAAGGTTTATATGCCTTTCTTTCCATATCACTGGTAGTGATAACACATCTGGTGGGTGGTTGGCAATGGTGAACTTTATCTTTGGCATTCATAACCATCAGCCCCTCGGAAACTTCGGCTGGGTCTTCGAGAGCGCCTACGATAGATCCTACAGGCCTTTCATGGAGATTCTGGAGGAATACCCGAACATGAAGGCCGCGGTTCATATAAGCGGTCCCCTCCTCGAATGGCTCGATGCCAACAGGCCTGAGTACATGGACCTCCTCCGCTCCCTGGTGAAGAAGGGGCAGCTGGAGATAGTCGTGGCAGGATTCTACGAGCCCGTCCTGGCCGCCATTCCGAAGGAGGACAGAATTGAACAGATAACCCTTCTGAAGGACTTCGCGAAGAAACTCGGCTACGACGCCAGGGGCGTCTGGCTCACCGAGCGCGTCTGGCAGCCCGAACTCGTCAAGAGCCTCCGCGAGGCTGGAATCGAGTACGTCATCGTCGATGACTACCACTTCATGAGTGCCGGCCTGAGCAAGGAGGAGCTGTACTGGCCGTACTACACCGAGGACGGCGGGGAGGTCATTGCGGTCTTCCCGATAGACGAGAAGCTCCGCTACCTCATCCCGTTCCGCCCCGTTGAGAAGACCGTTGAGTACCTCCACAGCCTTGACAACGGTGACGAGAGCAGGGTCGCGGTCTTCCACGACGACGGTGAGAAGTTCGGTGTCTGGCCGGGGACGTACGAGTGGGTCTACAAGAAGGGCTGGCTCAGGGAGTTCTTTGACAGGATTTCGAGTGATGAGAGGATAAATCTAACGCTTTACTCCGAGTACCTTGCGAGGTTCAAGCCCCGCGGGCTGGTTTACCTGCCCATTGCCTCCTACTTCGAGATGAGCGAGTGGTCCCTCCCTGCAAAGCAGGCGAAGCTCTTCGTGGAGTTCGTTGAAAAGCTCAAGGGGCACGGCCAGTTCGAGAGGTACCGCGTCTTTGTGAGGGGTGGGATATGGAAGAACTTCTTCTTCAAGTACCCTGAGAGCAACTACATGCACAAGAGGATGCTCATGGTGAGCAAGCTCGTCAGGGACAACCCCGAGGCGAGGAGGTTCGTCCTCAAGGCCCAGTGCAACGACGCCTACTGGCACGGCGTCTTTGGAGGTGTTTACCTCCCGCACCTCCGCAGAGCCGTCTGGGAGAACATAATAAGGGCCAACGGCTTCGCCTCCACGGGCAGCTTCGTCCGCGACATAGACTTCGACGGCCGCGATGAGGTATTCATCGAGGACGAGAACTTCTACGCCGTCTTTAAGCCCGCCTACGGTGGTGCCCTCTTTGAGCTCTCCTCACGCCGGAGGGCCGTCAACTACAACGACGTGCTGGCGAGGCGCTGGGAGCACTACCACGAGGTTCCGGAGGCCGCCACCCCGGAGGGAGGAAGACGGGGAGGGCGTGGCAAGCATACACGAGGTTGGCAGGAGGATTCCGGACGAGATACGGCGCGAGCTTGCCTACGATGGCCACCTGAGGGCCATCCTGCAGGACCACTTCCTTGACCCAGAGACGGCACTCGAGGAGTATCGCCTCAACAGGCACATCGAGCTTGGGGACTTCGTGACGGGTGCCTACGACTACAGCCTTTTTGAAGGCGGCGTCACCCTCGAGAGGGACGGAACTGTCTCCGGAAGGCCGGCGAGGGTGGAGAAGACCTTCCACCTGGCAGAGGATGGCTTCGTCGTTGACTACACCGTGAGGAGTGAGTCAGTAGCCCTCTTCGGTGTCGAGCTCAACGTCGCGGTTCACAGCGTCATGGAGGAGCCGGCGGAGTTTGAGGCTGAGAAGTTCGAGGTGAACGACCCCTACGGCATCGGAAGGGTGGCGGTGGAGCTCGACAAAAAAGCGAGGGTGTGGAAGTATCCAATAAAGACCCTCAGCCAGAGCGAAGCCGGCTGGGACTTCGTGCAGCAGGGCGTCAGTTACACGGTCCTCCTGCCGGTTGAGGGGGAGCTGAGGTTCAGGCTCCGCTTTAGGGAGCTCTGACCTTCATATTTTTATCGTCATTCCCTCGAGTTTCGGGTCCACCGACTTCAGCACCCTGAATTCGGTCGCCCTGTCCTTTCTTGAGATCTGGATAACCGTGGTTGCGAGGTCTTCCAGGAGCCTGACGACCGGCTGCCTCATGCCGTCTATAACGTTGGCCTTCAGGAACTGGACGGACAGCCTCCTCTCATCGCCAACGTATTTGGATATGGCGCTGATTATGACCTGAACGTTCTTCGGCGAGAACTCCGATGCCACGAAGAGCTTCTCAAGACCCACCACAGCCGTTAAGGTTGGTCCTCCTGATTCGAGAAGCTTGGTGTAGGTCTCCATGAACTTCTTTGCGAGAATCACCGGCTCGGAGATGTCCCTTATCCATCCGACGACTTCCCCGGTTTCTATTGTGCCGCCTATCTTGATGACCTTCACGCTGTCCAGAACCCCGTCATCCAGACCGGCGAGCCGCGCCTTGGCCTTTAGGATGTGGAGTGAGTCCAGGATGTCGATGACCGCAACCTTGTACCCCCTGCTCCTGCCCCAGCTCACCACTTGGTAGAAGCCGAAGTACTGATCCGTTCTGGTCAGCCATAACTTTTGTAAAGTTCGTAAACATCGTTACGGCTGACCTTCCCCACTCCCATCTTCATCGTGGGGCTTTCGGGGGGAACGGTAACTCCCCACATCTTCAAGGCTCTCAAGCGAATATTCCAACTCCCAACCACATCTCTATCGGCCTCAAAACCACATTTCGGACACTTTAAAACCCTGTGTCCCTTCGGGCTTAGCTTCTCCCCACATATCGGACACAGGGAGGACGTGAAAGCGGGATTAACGAAAACAACCCTAACACCCTTCAGCTTAGCCTTGTATTCGATAATTGACTGGAGCTTCCTGAAACTCCAGCGGTGAAGCCTGCCATTCATCTCAGCCGAATACCTAATCGAATTCCTGATTTCCGTCAAATCCTCCAGAGCAATACCACCGTATTTTTCAGCCAGTTCAACAATCTTGTTGGCCAATTTGTGATACAAATCGTTTAGCCTGTTCCTCTCCCTCTGCCCATACTTTTCGAGAAGTTCTTTCCTATTTTTGCCAGCCCTAAGCTTTTTCTGAATCTTTCTCCGCTTTACAAAGTAGCCAGTCCTAATCTTCCTCTCGTGTGTGATAATCTGGATAAACTCACCGTTTGGAAGGCTCAACGTAACATTATTCTCATTCAAGTCCACGCCAACAAAAGTTTTAGGCTCTCTCACTTCAACCTCTCTGGAGAACACAACGTTGATGAAAACGCCTTTTGGAGTTCTCACCAACCACGCTTGACCGATTTTCCAGCCCTTAAACTTCTCGTGGTATTTTGCAGGATAAAACTCCAGCCTAACCCTCCTGCTTGGAGTGGAGAGCTTGATTATCCCGGCCTCAAGGTCGAGTTTGAAGAGGTGGTCGTCGAGCATAATGACTTCCTTCTTAAAAACGGGCTTGCCCTTAGCTTTCCCCTTCTTTTTCCTCTTTCTGTAACTCTTGAATATTGCAGTGGCCATTTGGCAGGCTGTGTAGTGGTAATGGCTCGGCAGTTCTGAATACTCCTTTCGAAGGCTCTTGTATGTTTCCTTTTTGAGCCTGTAAAAGCTCGTAATGCTGTTCTCAAAAGCATAGTTAATGAGATAGTTTACAATCTCTCGATAGGTAGAGAAGAGGTCATCTAACCCTTCAGATGTTTCTTTCAGCTTGAATTTTGCGGTGAGTTTAATCGTCTCTGAGGACATTCTTTACCGCCTCGACGAGGCGTTTTTTCTTGTGAGAGCGCATGCCATAAAGCTTTCCAGCGAAGGAAGTTACAATAGCCAACAAGTCCTCGACGAGTTCTTTTTCTGGTGTTTTCTCTTCATCGTCAAAGATTACTTCAATCTCAACACCGTGAGAGTTGAAGTATTGTTCGAGGTATCCAAAACCAAAGCGGGTGAGCCTGTCCTTGCAGGTTATCACGACTTTGGTTACCTCTCCGCTCTCCACGAGTTTGAAGAGCTGTTTTAGGCCTTTTCTGTTCTCGTTTAAGCCTGAGGAAATGTCAGTGATGGTTTTAGCTACTTGGTAACCTTTGGCAGAGCAGTAGCTTTTGAGGTATTCGACTTGTCTTTCAAGGTCTTCCTTCTGGTCTCTGCTTGAAACTCTGGCGTAAATGACTACTTTATCGGGGATTTTACCCTCAAGAAGTCTCTTTATTTCGCTTTCTGGAATGCGGTATTCTTTGCCTATTTTGTATGCCTTGATCTCGCCTGCTTTGATTTTCCTTAAGAGTGTTGGCTTGCTGATGCCTAAGAGTTCTGAGGCTTTTCCTGTCCGATAAAGCTTCATAGTGAACTCCACCAAAACAAATAATGACTCAAAAATATTTAAACTTTACGCTCTTAACTATTTATGAAACAGCCCGCTGTCCGTCCTCTCCATGAGGACTATCTCGCCCATCCTTAGTGATTCCCAGAGGTTCATCATGAGGCCGTCAGGTACGCTCATTTTTATCACCTCGCTACTTGTGGTGTCGAGGATGTAAGAAAATATTCCAGCTGGCTTTAAATATTCTTTCGTCTTACTTTTTCCTTCTGAAGGCCTCGCCCTTTGGGGTGGGGATGCAGTAAACCTCCAACAGCTCCTAAACAGTCGAAACTCTTTTAAACTTCGGGGTGTAGTAAGGCCTCGTAGAGGCCACTCAAAAGAACCTGATGAGATGAGGGGTTTCATCGTGTCCTCCCATTCTGGGAGGAAGACGCCGGTAGGCGTCCTTGATGGGCTGCTCGTTTGGGCAGTCAAGGACTGGAGTTTGGCCTTTAAGGCAATAACCCCAAGTCCCCTTTGGGGATTAGGGGTAATGGGCCGAAGACCCGGCCTTCGGGCCGAGCCGAAACCGGCGACGGGAGTAGGAGATGAGTGCCCGTAAACCTTCCCGCCACTGGCGAGGGGTTAGGCAAACCCTCGCACTTCACGGCGGAGAGGAGGTCAGTCCCCTCTCTCGAAAGCCGTCCTTCGAAAGGGGAGGAGTCAGAGTCTGAAGTTTATCGGCTCCTCCCTGTGCCAGAACCTGCAGAAAGAACAGACTTCACCGCTCGATGGCATGCCGCAGACCCCGCACTCCCTGAGGTCGGCCTCCTGGAGCTCCCCTTCAAAGAGTCCCTTCTTCCTGAGGTAGCCCTTCACGAAGTTTATCTTCGTTCCCGGCCTCTTCTCCTCCATCTCGTTGAGTATGCCCTTGACCTCTATCGTCGTGGCCCCGACGGCGTGGGGGCATTCCTCGATGTGGTACTCTATGCCGTTGGCGAGAGCGTAGGCGACCACCTCCCTCTCGGTCAGCTCGTAGAGAGGCTTTATCTTCTTCACGAGCTTTCCGTTGA
The DNA here is from genome assembly GCF_001484195.1 of Thermococcus celericrescens. Lineage (NCBI taxonomy): Archaea > Methanobacteriati > Methanobacteriota > Thermococci > Thermococcales > Thermococcaceae > Thermococcus > Thermococcus celericrescens. Next base: position 2,464 of record NZ_LLYW01000015.1, on the reverse strand, counting down.
ACTGCGCCGAGGTTACCGGTCCCTGTTTGGCCAGGTACTGCGTGTTCCAGTTCAGGATGTTTGCCAGGATGAAGCCCGCCTCGTCGTCGAGGTTGTGGCCGGTCGCCACCGCGTCGAAGCCGTTGTCGTAGGCGAACTTGTTGAAGATGTAGCGCTTGGTCAGGCCGCAGTAGGAACAGGTCGGTCTGCGCGTTCTCACTTCCCCGATGCCCTTTCCCAGGAGTTCCCTAACGCGGACGATGTGGAGGGGAACGCCGAGCTTCTCGCACTGCCTCTTGGCGTACTCCTCGCTCTTCTCGGAGTACTCGCCGATGCCCAGGTTGATGTGGAGGCACTCGATGTCGTAGCCGAGCTTCTTGAGGACGTGGGCTGTAACGGCCGAGTCCTTTCCCCCGCTCACCACGACCAGAATCCTCTCGCCGGGTTTTATCAACTTGTAACGCTCTATCGTGCGCTTGACCTTTCTCTCGAAGTACTCGGTGAAGTGTTCGGGGCACAGGTACATCTTCGGGTAGTGGAGTTTTATAAACGCCGGCCTCTCGCAGAACTTGCACCTCATGGGCATGTCATCCTCACCTGATTACCTTGAGGGTCGGGACCTTAAAGGTTCTTCCATTTAATAAGGTCCCGAAGGGGTCACCGGAAATCAGCCGACCGTAGGGATTTTTGAATGGTATAAAAGATAACCCGAACCGTGGGATTGGGGTAATGGAGGTCAAAGTTCAAGCGTCAGTCCTTCCTCATCGGCGTGGGGGGATTTGAGTACGGTGATACTTCCACTGTCGTCGATTCTGAGCACCCTGATAAATGCTTCCTCAAGTATCGCAACGTACCGCCTCTCGGCCAGGTCGACGTTGACGAAGTAAAAGGTCTTCCTCACGGGGTTTCCGAGGAAGGCGTAGCCCAGATTGGAGAGGCTGAGGATGAACCTTGGACTGTTGCCGTGGAGCGGAATCAGCTTTTCGGGGTTCATGAGGATGGAGACCGTCTTGGGGTTCTCCCGGTAGTATTCCCTCACGCTCCGCGAGAGGCGGTTGAGGAATATTCCCGGGTCTTTGTGGGGGTCGACCTCCAAGACCACCTCCCCCCAATCGGACGTTCCGCCGACTTTAATCCTTCGTATTTTTCCGGGGATTTTCACTTTTGATAGTCTCAACCATCTGATTATCGACATGCTCGAGTCCAGAACGTCAACGATAAGAAGCCTCCCCCATCCGTAAACCTCGCCGATGGTGTGAAAAACCCGCGGATATGCCGAGAGGGATGTGTGCTCTATGAGGACGCTCTCGCCCCACTCAATATCCCGGAGGTAGTCAGCGAGCCTCATTCCTACCAGCCTCCCGGCGTTTTTTTGAACTTCAGGCCGCTTCTCATAATTTCCATCACGTAGTCGGAGTCCTCTTCCAGGCCCTTCGTGAGGTAGGGGGATGCTATGTCAACGTTCAGGAAAAGAAAGTTCATCTTATCCACAATGCTGAGGTACCTCCTGGTTATCGTCTCGAAGTATCTCTCAAGTTTTTGAGGGTCTTCGAGGAAGGTGAATGTGAACTTTTCCATTCCGAGAACCACCGTGTGGTTCCGGCTCTTCTCCGGAACCTTCCGCGCCAGTTTGGAGTAGAGTGCGAGGTGGTACTCGAAGTCATCGACGACGTCGATATTCCCCAAGACGTGCCCCACGTTCATGACTCCTTTTATCTTTATCACAGGCACAGTGTCAACAGTTATTGCCTGACCGCTGAACCTCAGGTTTTGGACGAACCCGTGCAGGGTGTCCCCGATGTCGACTACCAGCGGGAAGATTCCCGTGTTTTCCCAGCCGTCGAGTATCTCCTTGAGGATCCACTCTGGATGATCGGTTGAGTGGTACTCTACGAGGACTACGGCATCTCTCATCGAGAGCAGTTTTTCGATTGCATTTACCATGGTTACCCCCAGATTCTGTTTTTGGCATTCTCCTAAATATACCTTATCCAGTTTGGGGGATATCTGCCTTTCGTGCAAAGGTGACGGTTTTAGAAGAAAAAGGTAATGGACTAGAGGGCCTCGATCTTGGCCTTCCAGTTCCCGGGTTTCCTGAAGTCCTTCTCCGTGAAAATGCCCTCCTTCTTGAGTATCCCCCTCGCGGCGAGCAATCCGGTGGCGGCCGCGTTCACTATGTCCCTGCTCAGGCCGGCACCGTCGCCGGCAGCGAAGATTCCCTCTATGCTCGTCTCAAGGTTCTCGTCCACCTCGACCTTCATGGCGTAGTACTTTATCTCGGGTGCGTAGAGCAGGGTGTGGTCGCTCGCAACGCCCGGAAGAACGCGGTCGAGCTTTTCAAGTCCCTCTATGATGTTGGTCACAACGCGGTGCGGCAGGGCCATCGCTATGTCCCCCGGCGTGACGTGCCTCAGGGTCGGCTCGACGTCGCTCCTCTTTATGCGCGCCCATGTGCTCCTCCTCCCCCTCCTGAGGTCACCGAGGC
>NZ_LLYW01000014.1 GCF_001484195.1 Thermococcus celericrescens | reverse complement strand
GGCAACTGCACCGTTGTGGGGCGCGGTCGCTCTTTGAAACTTGACTGCAGTGACCTCAGGCTCTACGGCTTCTCCGCCCGGGTTGGCGACGTGATCCACATGGAGGCCCTGCGGCGCCGCTCCTCCCTCCTCTGCCTCAACTGTTCTGTTATCATGCCCAGGGAAGAGCTCCCAAACGGCATCTGCTCCTTTTCGGAAGGAATGTTCGCCAGAATCCGCGGGAACGTCTCCTGGGTCAAGGTTTACAGAAACGGTTTCGGCATCGCCAACGTTACCGGCGGGGAATGCTGGGTGCTCCTCAAGATTAAGAAGTCGCTGGGAGTAAGGCTGAATGAAAACGAAACCGTCACCGCCTACGGCTTCTTCACGACCTATCGCAGCATGCCCGCCTTTGAGGTTGCCTCGGGTGATGACGTGTGCTCCGTGAACTGCTGACGGGCATCGCGGGCGGCACCTTGAGCGGCATCGCGCCGGGGATACACGTCAACACTCTGGGAGCCTTTCTATCGGATATGGGAGTCCGCAGCAACCTCCTTCTGTTCGCGATGGGGCTGACCCACACTTTCCTTGACGTCATTCCCTCCGCCTTCCTGGGGGTTCCTGACGAGGGTACTGCGCTTGGAGTCCTCCCAGCCCACCGGCTCGTTCTCAGGGGGCGGGCAATGGAGGTCGTCAGAATCGCCCTGTGGGCGAGTTTTCTGGCCGTTCTCCTATCCATCCCCCTCGTGCCTTTCTACCTGCTGCTGGCCCCGGAGTACCGTCCAGAACTCGGCCGCTTCTTCGTTCTTTTCCTGGCGGTTCTCATAGTCGCGACTGAGAAGGGCTGGAGGAAGGTTTTTGTGCTCCTTGTCTTCCTGCTCTCGGGGCTCCTGGGCGTTCTGACCTTCAGGCTGGGTCTCTCTCAGCCGTTCTATCATCTGTTCACGGGTCTTTTTGGACTCCCCGTCGTTCTGCTGGCTCTGGGAAGTGGGGCACCCCCCGTGGGTGGTGGGGAAGATGGTAAAATCCTCCTTAGCAGGCGCCGTTTTGCCTGCCTCTCCCTCATGGGGACGCTGCTTGGAATGGTTGCATCCCTCGTTCCGGCCTTCACGGCATCCCAGGCGGCCCTCCTCGGTTCCTTCCTTTCGAAAGACGAGCGTTCCTTCCTGACCGTCGTGTTCTCAGTGAACACGGCCAACTTCATATTCTCCTTTGCCAATTTCCTCTCAACTGGAAGGAGGCGAAACGGTATCGTTGCCCTGATGGCGCCCGCTGCAGGTAGTGATATCTACTTCTACCTCCTGGCGGCCCTCTTCGTTTCGATGGCGGTTCTTCTCTATGCCGAGCCCCTCGCCGCTCTCATACTCCATCTGCTCGGGCGGGTTCCCTACGGGGCGCTCAACTCCGCGGTCGCCGGGATTCTCGTGGCTCTTTCGTACCTCTTCGATGGTGCCACAGGTTTGGTTGTTCTCTCGGGGGGCGTGATGATTGGACTGCTGGCGGCGGTACTTGGGGTCAAAAGAACGGGCTGCATGGGGGTGCTGATGCTCCCCATAATAATCGGATAAGAAGGGGAAATCAAACGAACTTCTCCTTCATAATCTTTTGGAGCTCCGCGTAGTCGGTGACGATCCTCTTGCCGTCAAGCGTGGTGAAGCAGGTCTTCTTGACCTTCACCGTCTTCATTTCAGTGTACTTCATCTCGGGCGGATCGTAAGAACCAGGCTCGACGACCTCGTCCTCGACGGCGTAGATTTCAAGCTCCGGCTGTCCGACGTACTTCCAGACCTTGTAGAAGGCCTCTGGCTCGAGGTGGATTTCGCCGTCAATCTCTATCCAATCCGCCCCTATATCCTCAAGAAACTCCTTCACTACCTCGAAGTGCATAGAATCACCAGCATAATATAGGACGCTAAGGGTTATATACCTATCGCCGAACTTCCACCGGTGGTGAGAGATGGCGAAGGTTATAGTTGACGCTCAGGCTGCGAGAGCGATAGGCAAGGGTGCGATGATAGTTTTCAAAAAGGGAGTCGTGAGAACCGAGGGTGAGATAAGGCCGGGTGACATAGCGGAGGTCTACACGCGCGGGGGCAAGTTCCTGGGCAGGGGATTCATCAACCCGAACTCCAACATCATGGTCAGGCTCATAACCCAGGACGAGCACACGGAGGTTAACAAGGAGCTCTTCCGTCAGAGGATCAGGAGGGCCAACGAGTACCGCAAGAAGGTTCTCGGCTACGACAAGGCGTACCGCATGGTGTACGGCGAGGCGGACTATTTGCCCGGCCTCATAGTTGACCGCTTCAACGAGATTGCCTCCGTCCAGATTTCGAGCATCGGCATGGAGAGGTTTAAGCTCGACGTTGCCGAGGCGATAATGGAGGCCGAGCCCGAGATTGATACCGTCTTCGAGAAGAACACCGGGCGCTCGAGGAGGAGGGAGGGGCTGCCCGAGATAGAGCGCGTCCTCCTCGGCAGGGAGAAGTACCGCACCATAATTGAGGAGGGCAGGGCGAAGTTCATCGTGGATATGCGCGGCCAGAAGACCGGCTTCTTCCTCGACCAGAGGGAGAACAGAATAGCCCTTGAAAAGTACGTCAAACCTGGGATGAGGGTTCTCGACGTCTTCACCTACACCGGCGGATTTGCGATACACGCTGCCGTTGCGGGCGCTGATGAAGTTGTGGCCGTCGATAAGTCCCCCTGGGCCATAAACATGGTGAAGGAGAACGCCAAACTCAACGGCGTGGATGACAGGATGAAGTACGTCGTGGGGAGCGCGTTCCAGGTCATGGAGGACATGATAAAGAGGGGCGAGAAGTTCGATGTCGTGATCCTCGATCCGCCGGCCTTTGTCCAGCACGAAAAGGACCTGAAGCGCGGGCTCAGGACGTACTTCAACGTGAACTACGCGGGGATGCAGCTCGTTAAGGAGGGCGGAATACTCGTCACGGCATCCTGCTCCCAGCACGTCGATATGCAGGCCTTCAAGGACATGGTTATCGCGGCCGCCGCAAAGGCCAGCAAGTTCCTCCGGCTCCTTGAGCCCTACAGGACGCAGGCCCCCGACCACCCGATACTGATGGCCTCGAAGGACACCGAGTATCTCAAGGCCCTGTTCCTCTACGTGGAGGACATGAAGTAGCCGCTCAGTCGTGGGCGTTTCAGCATACACGCCGGCTCAGAGGAGGTGCTTTCTCTTCATTGCGGCCACTGAAAATTGGGGGTTCACAATTAAGGCTTTTTCTACCCCTAACTTTATTAGCATCCACAGAGAATCATTAATCATGTCCCTTCGGGTGTTTGTCTTCGATAGCGGCGACCCAAAGTTCGACCTAGCCTTTGAGGAGGCCCTGGGCAGGCTGAGGGCGGGAGATAAAATTCCGGACACCCTTCGCCTCTGGAGGACTTCACGCTCTGTCGTTCTTGGGTATTTCAGAAGTGCCGAGGAGGACGTCAACCTCGATGTGGCCAGCGGAAATGGAATTCCGCTCATCAGACGCTTTACAGGCGGTGGTACGGTATACCTTGACGAGGGCTGTCTCAACTACTCCATCGTCATGAAGAGGAAGGTCGAGTTTCCAATTTCCTACCTCTACGGAACAGTTCTAAAGGGCACGCTTGCTGCACTCAAATCTCTGGGCTTCTCCCCCTACCTTAGGAACACAAACGACGTCGTTGTGAACGGAAAGAAGGTTTCGGGCACCGCTGCGAGTATTAAGTGGGGCGTCCTCTTCCTTCACGGCTCCATTCTTGTTGATGCTGATTTGGGGATGCTGAATTCCCTCCTGAAGGTTCCTCGGGAGTTTAAACTCTCGGTTGACCCGGTGAAGTACCGGGTGGCAAACCTCCGTGAGTTCCGTGGGGGATTGGAGTGGGGGATGTTATGGAGTCGCTTATCGAGGGGTATTCGAGCGCACTTTCGGTGGATGTTCGTATGGAAGAGCCTTCAAGGAGGGAGCTTGAGGCAGCTGAGGTTCTTTACAGGCTCAAATACTCGCGAGATGAGTGGAATCTAAAACTCCCCTCCTCCTACCTGGCAACCATGGATAAGACCATAGAAAAAGAACTGGGGAGGCTGTGCTTCTAATCTCCGAAGAAGCCTCTCTCTGCCGCAAGCCGAAGGGTTTTTCTGTAGTCTATCACCCTTGGTCCCTCTCTCGTGAGCCTGGCTGTTATTTCCCCATCCATCTCGACCTCCCTTTCATCATCGAGGGCGAAGAGGGTGGGACTGGTGCATATCTCGACCTCCTCCCCGAGGGGTATCTCTTTGACCTCGCCTACAAGAACCCGCTTGAAAACCCCCGGTGCTATCGGTGCCTTTACCTGCTTGCCCCTGCCTATCTCAAGATACAGTCCCAAGTCGTCCCCTTCAGTTACCTCCCTCAGGATTCCGGCGATGGAGCTGAGGCCTATGTTTGAGGGGGAGCATCGGGTGACCACGAGTTCCTTAAGGTACTCCGGCTTCCACACGGCCTTTGAGCCGACAAAGGAGTGAGTCGTCGCGGCGGCGTCTATGAGTGCTATGTCCCTCAGCTCACCGTCCTCAAAGAGCTCTATCCTCTTCGTCCGGTAGGTGCCCTCCTCGGGCTTTACGACCCCGGTCGCTATCGCTGCCACCGCTTCTCCGGCTATTGTGGCCTCTATCATGTACGGAAAGACGTTGTTTGTTCCGGTGGATATGGGTATTATTGGCGTCTCCCCGCATGCCTTCGCGACTATCCTGTTGGTTCCGTCGCCGCCTATCACAACTATGACTGACGCCTCCTCTCTGAGGACTTCGGTCGCCTTGTATGTGTCGCGCCAGTCCCCGAAAACCTTCATGTCTATCAGCTCGACCTCGATGTTGAGGTGATCCTCCATTGCTCTCTTTGCACCCGGGATTATTCCAAAGGTCTCGGGCATGCCGATTACCCTCTCCACGCCCAGCTCCTGGAGTATCAGGAGGAGCCTCTCGACTATGCTGACCTTTTCCATGTTGTCAAAGACGCTCGCGTGGGCCACCAGCCGTCGTATGTCCCTTCCCGATTCGGGGTTGGCTATTATCCCGACGGTTCTTCTCTTCATTCTTCCAGCTCCCTACAAGTCTCCGAAGACTTCTCCGGGGTTTTCCAGGTAGTGCTTTACCCGTCCAAGGAATCTCGCTGCTGGGGCACCGTCTATTGCCCTGTGGTCGAAGCTCAGGGATAGGATCATGACTTTGGCCGTTTTTATCTCCCCATTCTTTACCACCGGTTTCTCGGAGATTCTGTTGAGGCCCAGAATCGCCACTTGGGGCGGGTTTATTATTGGAGTGAAGGACTCCACGCCTAGCGTCCCTAGATTGGTGACCGTGAAGGTTCCTCCCACAAAATCCTTCTCCTTCAGGAGGCCTTTCTTTGTCCTCTCAATTATGTCCAGGTACTCATCGAGAAGCTCTTCAAGACTCTTTTCGTCAACGTTCCTGATAACGGGGGTTATCAGTCCTATGGGGCTGTCAACGGCCACGTTTATGTTGATGTCGTCGTAGACCGTTATCTTCTCCCCTTCCATCGTTGCGTTCACCTCTATGAAGTCCCTGATGGCCTTCGCAATGCACTTCAGCATGAGAACGGTGTAGGAAGGCTTTCTTCCGAGTTTTTCTGTGAGCTCCTTTTTGATCTCGATTAGTCCGTCCATCTCGGCTTCCATATTGAGGGTGACGTGGACAGCCTGGCGGTAGCTCTCCGAGAGCCTTTCTGCTATTACCTTTCTTATCCCGATCAGTTTGGTCTCCTTCAGAACCTTCGGGTAGAAGTGCTCCAGGGTATACTTCTCAAGGTCCTCAATGGTAACCTCGCCACCCGGTCCGGAGCCCTTGAGCTTCGAGAGGTCTATATCGTACTGCTCGGCTATCATCTTAACCTCTTCACTCACCATAGGATCACTCTTCCGTCTCTATTATCGCTATAGCCTCTCCAACGGGCACTTCCGCACCTGCATCGTGGAGTATCTCCACAAGGCAGCCGTCTTCGGGTGCCTTTATTTCCCCTGTCAGTTTCTCTGACTGGACTACCGCGATAACCTCTCCCTTTCGGACGGGGTCTCCGGCCTTCTTCCGCCATTCTAGGATTTCCCCCCGCTTCATGGTCATGCCGAGCTTCGGCATGATCACGTTTATTTTCTTCATATTTTCCCCTCCAAAATTCATGTTCTATGCGCTAGTAGTTTGGCCCCGAGAGGATTAGAGATACGCCCATAAGCGAGTCGGCCTTCATAGGCGCCGCCCTCGGGGCCGCATCGAAGGGCATGAGGCCGATAGTCGAGCTGATGTTCGTTGACTTCTTCGGCGTGGCGATGGATCAGATATACAACCACATCGCCAAGGCGCACTACATGTCGGGCGGACAGGTTAAGATGCCCATAGTCATAACCACAGCCATCGGCGGAGGCTACAGCGATGCGGCCCAGCACTCCCAGTGCCTCTACGGTCTGTTCGCCCACGTTCCAGGACTCAAGATAGTGATCCCCTCCAACTCCTACGACGCCAAGGGGCTTATGATAGCTTCCATACGGGACGACAACCCGGTCATGTACTTCTTCCACAAGGGACTCATGGGGCTCGGATGGATGCCCTCCCCGGAGGAAGCCGCGGTTGAAGTGTCCGAGGAGCCCTATACCGTCCCCATCGGCGAGGCCAAGGTCGTGAGGGAGGGCGACGATGTGACCATCGCGACGGTATCTCGCATGGTTTACGAGGCCCTGTGGGCGGCCGAAGAGCTCGAAAAGGACGGGATAAGCGTCGAGGTCATTGACCTAAGGGCCCTCGTTCCCCTCGATAAGGAGACCCTCGTAAACTCCGTCAGGAAGACCGGAAGGCTTCTCGTCGTGGACGAGGATTACATGAGCTACGGGATGAGCGGCGAAATAATAGCCACCGTTGTCGAGAGGATAGGCAACGAGCTCAAAGCCCTGCCGAGGAGGATAGCCTACCCGGACGTCCCGGTTCCGTACAGCAGGGTGCTGGAGAGGTTCGTCCTTCCGGACAAGGAGAAGATAGTGAAGACAGTGAAGGACATGGTCGGGTGAGTGGCAGAATGGAGGTAGAGGTCAAGGTACCCCGGACGACTAAGGAGGAAAAGACCGGCGTCCTGCTGAGCTGGTACAAAAACGACGGCGACCCCGTCGAGGAGGGTGAAGAAATAGCAGAGGTCATGATAGAAAAGGTTACCGTGTACGTTAAGGCCCCGGCGAGCGGGAGGCTTAAGATTCTGGTGAAGGAGAACGGGGAGGTGGCGCAGGGCCAGGTGATAGGCCTCATCGTGGCCTGACCTTTCATTTTTTCATTATTAAACTGTGCCTCCACCTCGTCCCGACCTTGAACTTCACGTCCCTCACGGAGTAGCCCAGCTCTTTTCCCTTTTCTTCCATGGCCTTTATCAGAGGCTTTTTGTCCGGAAGGAAGAGGGCAACCCTGCCGCCGGGCTTCAAATGATCCAGCGCCTCTTCGATTAACCTAACCGAGAAGGCCTCGCCGTGTTCGCCTCCTCCAACGCCTTCCCTCTCCGTCAGAACGCCCCTTGTCGGCCTCTCGTAGTACGGCGGGGCTGAAAAAATCACGTCAAAGCGCTCGCCTTCAGGGATTACTCCCCTGATTATCCCCCCGTTGCTCCTGATGAGCTTAACTCCGGCGCCGTTCCGCTCGATGTTCCTCCTCGCGTACTCAAAGAACTCCTCGTCGAGCTCCGTCGCGGTAACGTCGCAGTTGAAGAGCCTCTCTGCCATTAGCGCCATCATCGCGGTGTGTCCGGTTCCAATCTCAAGAACCCTCTCGCCCCCGCGCAGGAAGGTCTTAAGGAATAGGTAGCGCGAGACGGGGGTGGTCACGAGCCCGTGCGGGTGGTATTCTATCTCCAGCCCGAAGAGGGCCTTCGCTATGGCTTTGTTGTAGAGTATTCTCGCTTCCCTGTTCGAGAAGTCGAGCCTTCTGCGCCCGTCGAGGTAGTCGTTCAGCTCCGGAAACAGCTTCACAGCTTCCTTTACGGGCAGTCCTAGCTTTCCGTCCTTCCAGGCTGGCATGAAAAGAGTTGGGGGAGGGGCTTAAAAGCTCAACCCCTCGGGTCAACCAGCCTGCCGATGAAGAGCACGAGCCCGCTGTCCCTGTCGACTATGAGGAACAGGAAGGGATGGTCTGCCCTGAAGACCTTGTACTCCGGGGTTTCCACGGGAGCCGAAACCGCTGTGAATATCACCGCCGTCGCCGCGGCCGCCTCGGTGCCGTTCTCGGCGACGCTTATGAAGGTCTTGTGGACGACCTCGCTTATGGCGATGGGCTCCTTTGAGATGCCCGAGAAGTCCGCACGGTCTGTGAAGGCTTTTCTCATGCCCATTCCCCGGAGTGTCCCGCCCAGCTGGTATTCGCCCTCGAACCTGAACTTCGGTACCGTCACGTCAACTTTCTCGGGCTTGAGAGAGCTCAGGAGCCCCTTCAGGAACTGCGGGCTCAGCTTTTCCTCTATTTCGTTTAGGCCGTCCGTCTTCTTCGGGAGGATTATCACCATGCTGAAGTTGCTAAACCTGGAGCCCTCGTAGGACATCTCGAGGGCCTGAAGCTCGTCGGTCTCGGCGTAGTTGAACTTTTCAACCCTGTGCATCATTGGAACTCTTATCCTTTCACCTGTGGGCAGGGTAAAGGTGCCGTTCTTCGTGGCATCCGGACTGAAGCGGAGCGTCCAGTTAGCCTTGAAGTATACGGCGGTGGTTATTACCAGTCTCGTGTCTGGTGTCAGGCCGCTCACGAGGTTCTTTATCCTGCCGTTGGTTGTTTCCTCCGCCCATTCGTTGATCGTTCTCTCCGCACCCTTGGAATCCCCCCTGAAGTCGAGTTCCCTCACCTCGCCCAGATAGTACCGCCTTATGGTGTCGAGGTAGTCCTCCCCGGAATAGTCCTTCTGAACCCAGAGGGCATTGGCTATCCTAAGCTCTATCCCGGAGGGTCTCCCGGCGTCGAGCAGGAGTGTCCTGAACGCTTCCCTGCGCAGGGTTTCGTTCTCGGGAATGTGGAGGACTGACCCAATTTCCTCAGCGATCTCGCCGCGTGCGCCCTCGTAGGCCATTGCCATCGCCGTGAAGACGCTGAAGGGCGAGATGAAGAGGTTCCCGTTCCCCTTCGACAGCTCGCGGTAGAGTTCGATACCGAAGAGGTTGCTGGCTCCGACAACGTCCCCCGCCTCCTCGGTCTGGGTTGGATCGAGAACGTCGTTTTTGGTCATCGGAGGGGTAGGCGTCCCGCTTGGGGGGTTCTGGGGGACGGTTGATGTTCCGTTGCCTTCATTGGCTATGCAGCCGGACGCGATGACCACAAAGACGAGTGCAAGCGCTAAAAGCCGCCTCATTCCCGTCACCGAATTACTCTCGGCGGGAAATATAAATACATAGCGATAGTTTCAATCGAGTTTGGAACAAAATGGGAAGAAGGGTCAGAGAAGAGCCAGGGCCGCCATGACCTTGGCGTCTTCCACCAGGTTCTTTATCCAGGCGTACTCGTTGGGCTGGTGGGCGGTCTCGTCGAGCGTCGCCCATACAACCGCGGGAATCCCGAGCTTCCTGAAGTATGCCGCGAAGGTTCCGCCGCCTATTCCGCCGACCTTTGCCTCCTTTCCACGGAGTCTCCTCAGAGCCTCCCGGAGGAGCTTCACTATCTCGCTGTTGGGGTCGGTCGGGGCCGGAGCGTCCATGCGCTGGAGAACCTCGAACTCTATCTCCGGCAGAACTTTTCCATCGAACTCCTTCCTGTACTTCTCCTTGACCTCCTCGGCAAGCCTCTCGGCGTCGGCAAGGATATCATCTATGCTGTACCTCGGCAGAATCCTGCAGTCGAAGACGACCTCGTGCTCGCCTGGTGCTATGTTCGGGCTGTCGGCCGGACCGTGAACCATCGTCGGCTCGAAGGTGCTCTCCGCTGGCTCGAAGAGCTCGTCCCTCTCGCCGTACTTCTCGTGGAGGAGCCTGTCGAGGTGGTAGGCGAAGTCGAGGGCGACGCGGTGGGCGTTCAGGCCTTTGTCGGGCATGCTGGCGTGGACCTGCTTACCCCTGACCTTCACCCTGAGCCAGAGGATACTCTTCTCGGCCACCTCGATGAAAGTGCCCTCCTCGTTTCCACCATCCGGAACGAGAACTAGGTCGTCCTTCCTGAACAGCTCCGGGTGCTCCCTCATCAGCCACTCGACGCCGTACTTGCTCCCGGTCTCTTCATCGCTGACGAAGGCCAGAATGACGGTCCTCTTCGGCCTTATCCCGAGGTTCATCATGGCCCTTACGGCGTAAAGCGAAGCCACCAGGCTCTGTCCGTTGTCCTCGCTTCCCCTGCCGTAGACCTTGCCGTCCTTGACGACCGGCTTGAACGGTTCCGTGACCGTCCACTTACTCAGGTCTCCGGGCGGAACGACGTCTATGTGGGTGAGAATCCATAACCTCGGGCTTTCTTCGCCCTTTTCACCGTAGTAGTACGCTAAAATGCTCGGTCTCACTCCGTTCTTGGCCCTCTCGTCCGGCGCGTTGTAGACCTCGACCTTGTCGAAGGGCCAGTCCTTTATCATCTCGAGCAGCTTCTGCGCCTTGTCGTACTCGCCCTCGTAGCCGTAGTCCGGGCTTATGGCTGGGATTTTAATCAGTTCGACGAGGGTGTTCACCATCTCGTCCTGGAGCTTCTCAATCTCCTGCGAGACCTTCTCAAGGGCTTCGCTCATGGTTATCACCACCTCAGTCTAATTCATCCGTTCTTTTAAACTCAATCAAATACCTCTTCGCCAGCTCGAAAAGAAACGTCACCAGGCGCTCGTAGAGGGGCTCTGCGTCCTCTCCAAAGCGTGCCTTCAGAGCCTTCCCTATCTCCTTCACCGTTCTCCTGCCGTCACACAGCTCCCACGTGTAGGCCCCCATCTCGTCGAGCTCTATCCTCCTGTAGTCCCCGTGGAGCCTCCTGGCCAGAAAGTCCAGCTTTGAGTCCATGGGAATCAGGAGGTAGTACCTCCCCTCGATCTTCTTCAGTTCGATCTTCTCGTTGCGCACTGGCACGAGGTTCATGTACTCTTCCATGCCCATTCCTCCGGCGTTCAAAATTTAAAGGTTGGGAAAGAAAAGGGGAAGTCACTTCCTCTTGCCCGTCATGTAGAGCCAGAGCGCTATTCCGGCAAGGAGGATAACTCCCAGGATATTGCTGCTGAAGCCCGAGCTCGGGGCGACGCCTGCAACGATGAGGGCGGCGAAGAATATGCCCATGAGGGCCTCACCGGCGATGAGTCCTGCGGCGCCGAGGACGCCCGGGTCGGTCGGGTTCTCCCCTTCCTCGTTCCTGGAATTGGTGACGAAGTGCTTGACGAGACCGCCGATGAATATCGGAACGCCGAGGCTGAGCGGCAGGTAGATACCAACCGCGACCGGCATGACGGGGGTCCTGAACTTGGAACCCTTCATGGCGAGTATCTCGTCGAGGATTATGAGTGCTATGGCTATTCCAGCGCCTATGTATATCATGTTCCACTCGAGGTTGCCGGTGAAGACACCCTCTGTGACCTTGGCCATGAGGAAGGCCTGCGGGGCGGCGAGAGCGTTTTCCTTGGCGGTTGGGGTTCCCGCTATACCGTAGGCCTGGATGAGCAGGTTGAGCACCGGGGCCATGACGAGGGCGGCGAAGAAGGTTCCGACCATCTCGAAGACCTGCTGCCTCTTGGGGGTGGCGCCGACCATGTAACCGGTGGCGAGGTCCTGCATGGTGTCACCGGCTATGGCGGCGGCGGTACAGATAACGGCCGCGACGAGTATGGTCGCCGCCATGCCCTCCATCCCGCTGAGGCCGAGGGCTTTGAGGGCGAAGGCGGTGAAGAGCAGGCTCATGATGGTGATTCCCGAGACCGGGTTGTTGGAGGAACCGACGACACCCGCGAGGTAGCCGGCTATCGAGCTTCCGAGGAAGCCGACGATGAGGAGTATCACCGCCATTATTGCCGCGATTCCCACCGAGCCGATGATGTGGAAGTAGAGCAGGAACAGCGGGATGACGAATGCTCCTATGAGCATGAGGACATAGTTGAGCGGTAGGTCCTCCTCGGTCCTGAGGATCACCTCGCCGGACTGCTTCCTCTTGGCGACTTCAAGGCCGGCCTTGATACCCCTCCTTATCGGGTTCCTGAGCTTGATGAGGCTCCAGAGACCACCCACGACCATCGCGCCGACACCCATGTAGCGGATCTTGGTGCTCCATATGGTCCACGCGAGGTCAATCGGGCTGAGGTCGGTGTGGCCCATCTGGCCGGCGTAGATGGGGATGGCTATGAACCAGGCTATGGCGCCTCCGAGGAAGACGAGGAAGGCTATGTTGAGACCGACGATGTAGCCGACGGCTATAAGCGCCGCGGAGAGGTCGCTTCCGAAGTAGTAGACGCGGGAGCCGACCATCTTGGCGGCCTCAACGGTTCCTGACCAGAGGCCCGAGCTTCCGAAGAGCTTGAAGAGGCCTCCGAAGATTCCACCGTAGAGTATCGGTTTGGCGTGGCTTCCTCCCCTCTCGCCGGCTATGAGGACCTCGGCGCAGGCCATACCCTCTGGGTACGGCAGCTTCTCCTCTGCTATGAAGGCCCTCCTGAGGACTATGGTGAAGAGGGCACCGAGGGAACCGCCGAGGGCGGCGATTATGGTGACTATGTAGTATGGGAAGGTCGTGTAGTAGCCGAGGACGACGAGGGCCGGAAACGTGAATATGACTCCAGCCGCCAGTGATTCACCAGCTGAAGCAGCGGTCTGCACCATGTTGTTCTCGAGGATGTTTCTGTCCTTGAATGCGAAGAGTATTGCCATCGATATGACCGCCGCAGGGATACTGGCACTCACAGTCATACCTGCGTACATTCCAAGGTAGGCGTTTGCCGCGCCCATTATGATCGAAAGGACGATACCCAAAACAAAAGCCTTGATTGTGTATTCGGGCAGTGATTTCTCCGGTGGTATGTACGGTTTCAACTCCATATTCGCACCTCCAAACGGTGACATAATAGTTGGACACATGAATCGTTAAAAATGTTTTGTTAGGCTTCCTATTTTACAAATATCTGGAAAATTTTTGACTCTATCCTGTTCCATTTTGTGGTATGATTATTTGAGGGGGATGTACCTTTTTGACATTATGTTATATGCCATTCATATGACTTCCCTGTTATCTATTTGGGTGTTCATATATCTCCATCCGTGCGGGGAAAGGGCAATGTCTTATATACTCCCTCTGTGATACCCCTATGTCTGCAGAAGAACACGGGGGTGGAGATTTGATAGAGATAACCTTCCTCGGTAGCGGCGGCGGCAGGTTCATCACCATAACGCAGTTCCGCTCCACCGGCGGCTTCCACATACGCGCCAGCAGGAACATCTACGTTGACCCCGGGCCCGGCGCCCTCGTGCGCTCCTGGCGCTACAAGCTCGACCCTAGAAAGCTCGACGTCATCTTCGTCTCCCACAGGCACGTGGATCACTGCAACGATACCGAGGTCATGATAGAGGCCATGACGGGCGGCGCACTCAAGAAGAGGGGTGTTCTCATAGCATCCAAGAGCGTCGTCTACGGCGACGAGACCCACACCCCGGCCGTCAGCAAGTACCACCTGGACGTGCTCGAGAGCATACACATCCCGGAGCCCGGAAGCAGGATAGCGATAGGCGATGAGGAGATGGTGATAACCCCGACCCAGCACTCGGACTCGACCACCATCGGCTTCCGCATGAAGAGCTCCCTGGGCGACATCTCGTACATCCCCGACACCGCCTACTTCGACGGCCTGACCGACTGGCACGACGGTTCGAGACTGCTCATCGCGGCGGTCACCAGGCCAAGGGACATGGGCATCCCGTACCACCTGAGCACCGACGACATCGTTATGATGCTCAAGAGGATGCGTGAGAAGCCCGAGGCCCTCGTGGTGAGCCACATAGGCATGAAGATGCACTTCGCGAATCCCTACAAGGAGGCCAAGTACATCGAAACCGTCACCGGCGTCAAGACCTACGTGGCCAAGGAGGGCTTCAAGGTCATGGTGGAAAGGGACGGCATAGCTGTGAGAACCCTGAGACCAGCGAGGTTCGTCTGAGGGGGTTTTGATGGGCAGAAAGGCTCTCGCTTTGGTTTCAATTTTCTCATTTCTGTCCAACCTGTTCTTCGGCGAGTCCCGTCTGTCGCTCGACCTTTTGATCCCTGTGTTCCTTTACTGGCTCTACCTTGCAGGGATGGAAGAAAAGCCCCATGTGGGGCTTCTAATCAGGGATTTTGCGGTAATCTTCTCGGCCGGCACAGCGGGCTGGGTGCTCGGAACCTGGTTTAACGATGGAAATGAGGTCTCAGCCCTTCCTCATGACGTCTTCCACTGCCCTCGTGACGGTTTCGTAGGCAAGCTCAAACAGCTCGTCGCGCCTCTTCTCGCTCGGTGCCTCGACGACGACGCGAATCTTCGGCTCCGTTCCGCTCGGTCTGACTAGAACCCACGAGCCGTCCCTGAGGTTGAACCTGAAGCCGGAGATCGTCAGAACTTCCTTCACCTCACTGCGGAGAGCCTCCCCGAGAGCATTGTATGCCCTCTCCATCGCTTCTCTCTTGTGTTCGTCTGGGCATTTAACGTTCTTCTTGGTGAGGTAGTAGGTTGGTATCTCCTCCCGGATTATCTGGGAGAGCGGCTTTCCGCGCTCGTCTATGAGCTTTATGAGAAGCCCCATGGTCACGAAGCTGTCTATCCACGGCCCGAACCTCGGGTGGACCAGCTTCCACGGTTCTGCAGCAAATATGGCTCCGTAGCGCTTTATCCCATCGTGCGGCTGGCCGAGGGGGATTCTTACGACCCTTCCGCCTGCGTTCTCAACGACGTGGTCTATCCTTGAGCCGGTGTCGATGGAAACAACAACAGTCCCCCCGCCGTGTTCCTCCACGTAGAGCTTCGCGAAGAGCGCTATCAGGGTGTCCTCGTTCACGTACTGGCCCTTTTCATCGAAGACCGCTATCCTGTCGGCGTCTCCATCCTGGGCGATGACGAGGTCAACTCCAAGCTCCCTCGCCAGCTCCCCTAGGTAGGCTATGTTCTCGTACCTCGGTTCCGGCTTCCTTCCAGGGAAGTGGCCGTCAACGTGGGCGTTCACGCTTATTATTTTCGCCCCCATCTCGCGGAGCAGATAGGGGGCCAAAACGCTTCCCGCGCCGTTGGCACCGTCGTAGAGAACTTTGAGCTCGGTTTCGTGGTTCACGAATTCGAGAACGGCCCCTACGTAGTCGTCGATGACATCGATGGCTTTTACGGTCTTTATCTCACTCCAGGTGGCCTTTCTGAAGTTTCCGGAGAAAACGAGTTCCTCAAGCTCCCCCTCCTGCTCGACGTAGAACTCCGTTCCGTCGCCGTTGAAGACCTTTATTCCGTTGTCCGTCGGTGGGTTGTGGCTCGCTGTTATCATGACTCCCCCATCGCCGTGCTCCCGCGTCCCCCACGCTAGAGTCGGCGTCGGAATCAAACCGAAATCAAGAACCTCGGTTCCCGTTGAGAGAAGTCCCGAGATGAGGGCGCTCTGGAGCATTACGCTCGACGTCCTTCCGTCCCTCGCAACCGCCACAGTTTCCCCGTTGATGTACGTCCCAACTGCCTTTCCGAGGTTCATCGCGAGTTCGGGGGTGACCTTCTCCCACAGGGTGCCCCTAATTCCAGCGGTACCGAAGAGCTTCATAACACCACCGTGCTTAATTGGGAGGCGGTTTAAATACCTTTAGCGGAGTATATCGCCAGCCCCCTGAAGTTGGTGAGCCTCATCGTCCTGGGCATGGTGTCCCCCGTGAGGGGGAGGATGTAAACGGGGACGTGGAGTTTCCGCCCGAGCCCCAGGATGGGCCGCACTATCTCCGGGGTCGGTCTCACGGAGTAAAGCGCCGCGACCCCCTCGTAGAGCTCCACCTTTGGGCTGAAGAGGTCGTCCCTGACGGCGTTCAGGCCGAGCTCCACCGCCCTCTCGACGGACGCCGGGTTCCAGTCAACGGCCAGAACGTCGTAGCCCAGTTCCTTGAGTCTGAGCGCCACCTTGAACTGGAAGCCTATTCCAAGCTCGGCTATCCTGCCCTTCGGCACCTCCCTGGCCAGAAAATCGGCGAAGTCCTCTATACTCATGGAAAAAAATAGGGAAGGGGATTTAAAAAGCTTCAGAATACTGCCTTTCCGCTTCCCTTCTCGAAGACGTGGACCTTGCGCATGTCGAAGACCACGTCAACCTCCTGGCCCTCCACGACCTTGGACTCCGAGCGGAAGGCACCGAGGAAGTTTATGTCACCGACCCTCAGGTGGACTATCTTTTCGTTTCCTAGGTTCTCTATGATCTCCACCATGGCCCGCGCCATGTTCTCGCCCGGTATCTTTACCTGGGCGAACATGGCGTCGTAGAGGTCCTCGGGGCGGATTCCAAAGGTAACCTCCTTTCCAAGGAGCCCCCTGTCCCTCAGAACCTCCACCTGGTCGGGGAGGAGCTTCAGCCTGAACCCGCCGAAGTCCGCAAAGCCGTCCTCTGTTATCGTCGCATCTATGAAGTTCATGGGCGGTGCGCCTATGAAGCCCGCGACGAAGGTGTTGGCGGGCCTGTTGTAGACTTCGTCGGGAGTTCCGACCTGCTGGAGCACACCCTGGTTGATGACCGCTATCCTGTCGCCCATCGTCATTGCCTCCACCTGGTCGTGGGTGACGTAGATGGTGGTGACTCCGAGCTGCTTCTGCAGCCTCTTCAGCTCGGCGCGCATCTTGACACGGAGCTTGGCGTCGAGGTTGCTCAGCGGCTCGTCCATCAGGAATACATGCGGTTTTCTCACTATGGCCCTTCCGAGCGCAACACGCTGTCTCTGACCTCCCGAGAGCTCCCTGGGCTTCCTCCTCAGGAGTTCGGTGAGGCCCAGCATCTCGGCGACTTCCCTGACCCTTTCGTCGATCTCGGCCTTCGGGACCTTTCTGAGCTTGAGGGGAAACGCAATGTTGTCATAGACCGTCATGTGCGGATAGAGGGCGTAGCTCTGGAAGACCATGGCTATGTCCCTGTCCTTGGGCGGGACGAAGATCCCCTTTTCGGGGTCTGCTACGAGCGTGTCCCCTATGTACACCTGTCCCCTGCTCGGCTCCTCCAGTCCCGCTATCATCCTCAGCGTCGTCGTCTTTCCGCAGCCGCTCGGGCCGAGGAGTATCATGAATTCTCCATCCTTGACCTCGAGGTTCATGTCTTTGACGGCGGTGAACTCCCCAAACTGCTTCCAGACGTTGATGAGCTTGACTTCGGCCATTCTATCACCTCAAAAATTTGAAATGAAAGGTCAGCGCCGCCTCCTGACGAGGAGCGGCAGCAGGGCGAGTCCCACCAGGGCGGCAGGGCCGCAGATGCCGCCTCCACCGCTGGTGGTAGTTGTGGTGGGGCTTGATGTGGTCGTTGGGGTCGTGCTCGGACTGGTGGTAGTGGTGGTCTGGCTCGGTGAGCTCGTCGTGGATGTGGTGCTCGAACTGCTCGTCTCGCTGGTGGTCTCGGTCGGGGTCGGCTCCTCCCCGCCGCTGCCCTCCACGAGGGGTATCATGAGGACGGTGGCGGGCTTCATGTCCTTTGCGTCGTAGCTGCTCAGCTGCTCCTCCTGGGTCGGGCTGAAGTCTGCCGGGACGAGTTCGTCCACGACGCGTGGGGTTACACCGTTGATGACCGCGTCTGCCTCCGCCCCTCCAAGCTTCCACTGCTCCGCCTCAACGGCCACTGGCCTCCACTTGTCGGGGCCGTAGCCGTCCTGGGAGCCCGTGATGACTGCCGCATAGAGCCCGTACTCTCCAACGTTCGGCAGGTACTTCTTCGGAACCTTGACTATTATGGCGTTCTTGACGGGGTCAGCTGAAATCTGCATCTCACCCTGGTAAACGGTTCCGTTCGGGAGGATAATGAGGTTTCCGTAGTCCCATCCCGCGATTCTGAGGGCCACGTCCCACGGGTGGTGCGGGTCGAGCTGGACGTTGCTTCCGGGCCCGTCCGGGAACATCTTTATCGCCGAGATGTTTCCGCCGTCTCTGAAGTCGAAGTACGCTTCGATTATCTGGAGGCTGAAGCCGTTTGGACCGTTCCAGGGGTTGCCGCCGAGATCCCTGAAGTAGAATTCGAGGGTCCAGTCATCGTCGCCCTCAGTCATCTTGAACTTGAGGAGATCGAAGACTCCCGGCTTGAAGACCGCGTCCGTTGGGTATGTGTAGGTTCCGGGCCCGTGGTCGTCCCCCTCGGGGTCGCTCACAACGATGCCCTGCTTGAGGAGTGGGAGGGCCCTGACGGTGGCGAGCTTCATGTCGTTTGCATCGTAGCTGCTCAGCTGCTCCTCCTGGGTCGGTTCAAAGCCCTGCGGAACCAGCTCATCAAGGACGCGCGGG
>NZ_LLYW01000013.1 GCF_001484195.1 Thermococcus celericrescens | reverse complement strand
TTCCAGCTGTCCTTTCCGAGCCTCTCGCTGGCCCTCTTGACACCGTCGGCGAGGAGCTTTCCGAGGTTGCCCTCGCGGTAGGCCATCTTCCTGAGGGCCTCTACGGCGGCCTCGCCGTTGCCGAAGGTGAGCTCGATGCCGTCGGCCTCTTCCTTGGTGAGCAATCCGCGCTCGTAGGCCTCCATGGCCCAGGCGATTGTGACACCGGCCGAGATGGTGTCGAGGCCGAGCTGGTCTGCGAGGTAGTTGAGGTAGGCAACGGTCTCGAAGTCGTCCAGCTCGAGGACACCGCCGAAGGAGTAGAGGGTCTCGTACTCTGGGCCGTCGACCATGAAGGTGCCCCACTTCTCGCTCTCCACCCTGACGTACTGGCTGCACGGCTTGTTACAGAGCGGGCACGGCCTCCTTCCAGCGCGGTACTTCGGGGCCCAGAAGTAGGGGTCTATGCCGATGTGCTCCCTTCCCTCCTCCTTGGCCTTCTCATAGGCCTTCTTGAAGAAGCCCATCTGCCAGTTCCTGACCGGGAAGGTGCCCCTCTCGCGGTTCATCCAGTCGAGGAACTCACCGCTTCCGTAGTCCATGTCCGCCTTGGTGGCCGGGTGGTCCTTGAAGACGAGGGCCCACTCTTTCAGGAGCTCGCGGAACTTCTTGGGGCTGGCTATCGGGGCCTTCTTGCTGCCCTTCACAAGGATACCCTTGAGCTTCTTGCTTCCGAGGACGGCACCGGGTCCTCCACGGGCGGCCTGCCTGTCATCGGTCTCGATCGTCGAGATGAAGCTGAGTCTCTCGCCCGCGGGTCCGATGAATGCGGTCGCGTAGCCGGGGTACTCCTCCTTGGCCTTGGACCTAGCCTCGCCGGTGGTGAGGCCCCAGTAGCCATCGGCGGGAACGATCTTGACGTCATCGTCGTTGATGATGAGCATGACGGGTTCATCGCTCTGTCCCTCTACGATGAGCATGTCGTAGCCTGCCCTCTTGAGCTGAACGCCCATCTCGGCACCGGCCATGGCCCTTCCATAGCCGCCGGTGAGCGGGCTCTTGAAGTTGAAGGCAGTCTTAGAGCCGGTTCCAATGCCGGTATCAACGAACAGACCGGGCGTGATTATCATCTTGTTCTCGGGCCCGAGGGGGTCCGCGCCCGCCGTAACCTCGTCGTAGAGAACCCTGGTTCCAAAGCCAACGCCGCCGAGGTACTTCCTCGGGAACTCCTCGGGGAGGGGCTCAACCTTGACCTCTTTGGTGGTCAGGTTGACCCTCAGAATCTTGCCCCAGTAGCCACCTTTTGCCTCCATTTCAGAATCACCTCGAAAGATTTTCAGGTTGGAGGATATAAGGTCTTCGCAAAAGGAAGCGTTTCACAGCATATGTTAAGTTAAGTTCAATTGTTAACCACCGGCGAACCACCTCCGACACAACGGACCAAAAGTTTGTCCGATGGAACAGAAAGTTCCATGGATGAACCCAATGGAGAAAGTTTAAACGGCCGCTGGAACGCCGCCGTTCGGTTGGGATAGGGCCTTTCAACAGGAACATAGAAGAAGGGTTCATCTCTTGAAGACCCTCACGTCAACGACGACGTGCCAGACCCCGGGGGCGTAGCGCTTGATGACCAGCTCGTTGAGCTTTTCGGCCTCGTAGCCATGCTCTCTCGCGATTTCCCGGAACGTCCTGAAGGGCTCCTCCGGCATCAGCCTCTCCGGAACGGTGTTGTGGTAGTGAATCACCGCCTCGTCCTTCGCTATACTCAGCGCCTTGGGGATGAACTCATGGGTCGTAACGACGTAGCCCATCAGAATCCTGTCGGCTACGTTCTCCCCCGGGAAGTCGCGGTTGTCGATGTTGTAGGCCGTCATCCTGCCCTGAACCCGGTTCAGCTCGATATTCTCGACCAGGAACTGGAACGTGTACGGGCTCTTCTCTATTGCAATGACCCTGGCCTTCCCGTGGACGGCCATCGGGAGACTGAGGTGTCCGATTCCAGCGAACATGTCCACCACGAGCTCCCCGGGCTTCGCGACCTTTGCCATTCTAACGCGCTCTTTGACGTTGGCCGGGGAGAACATGACTTTGGCAACGTCCAGCTTGTATCTGATTCCGTTCTCAACGTGCACCGTTACCGTATCGCTCCCGTAGAGAACCTCGTAGTTCGTCTCGCGGAACTCGCCGCCTATTCTGCCCTTCCTCAGGACGGTTTTGACCCCGATTACCTGGGCATAGACCTCGGCGATGCGGTGCTTGTAAGGCTCAAGCTCCTGCCTGAGCGGCAGAATCAGTACATCGCCTATCTGAACCCAGTGCTTGGGGAGCATCTCAACTAACTCCTGTGAAAGTTCCCGTGAGAGGATTTTCCTTATGCGGGGTTTTATGAGCTGGGTTCTGTTTTTTTCCATTTTCATCATTTGCTCCTCTGTACTGGAATTTAAACCTTTGTCCTCAACTGCCCTAGATCTTGTTTTTTGAACTCAGAGCCTCCTACCCATCCATCGCACAAAGCCGAGTGGGAGCAACAAAAGAGCCAATATAAGTCCAGTGCCGCAGATTTCCCGTTCGCACTGCGAAAAATCAAGGGTTTCATTGATCAAAACCCTTGGCATTGGATCTGAGGAATCCTCGTATGTTATCTGGTAAAGCTGAAACGTTTTGAGCTCCTTCCCGTCGTAGAAGAATAATGAAACGGGTTTTATTTTATCCACGCTTGTGAGCATGAGATTATCTGCGGAACAGTTCCCCCTCCCGTGTATTAGAACGTCAGGATACCAGTAGTTGGCCTCCCCCGCGTAATAGGGTACGTAGAACAGAACCCCATTTTTGAGAAAAACTGCTCTGAAATTGTCGTAGTCGGATTTCAAAAGCACGTGATCCTCAAGATATTCCAAAGGGACTCTGTACGTCTTGGAGCCGTTGGAAAAAACGATGGCGTTTCCTTCCATTCTACCCGACACTCCGGGATAGGGATGGAATACGTATGACAGATTACCCAGTGGACGAACGCAGCCCTTCTCTGGGTGGATTTCATAGTAATTTGACCCATTTACTCCTGGAAGATTTGGCTTTATTTCACCAAATAGGTAGGCCATCCTCCACGATGAGTTTAAATGGCTAAATCCTATCTCAACATCAGTATCAGAGAGCTGGGGCACATAGAGCACATTGCTCCCGTTGAAGTAGAACACGTAGCGCCTGAAAAACGTTGGATCTAGGGAGCAATAACACAGCCTCTCCTTCGGGTCAATGCCGGGACACGTCGTATAGTACGCCAGATCCCATTCAACGACAATGAAGGCGTCGGATTTTCCAGGGAACACGTGAATGGACGTAATGAACCCATCTCTCTGAGCTGCCGCTAAGGGTGAGACAAAAATGATGAGAAGAGATAAGACAAGAAATGATAAAGAATGTTTAGACATAATGTTCACCGAGGTTGTCTTGACAATATCTTTCCATGTTGTCAATGACATTCAAGTCTGTACTAAAGTAGTATGCCCTGTGATAGAATTTACTCCCAAGAACATCTTTCTGTGCCCGGAGATAATCCCCCGCATAACTAAGAGCAAATATGGGGGTAGAAGATCTACAGTTCTCCACACAGGTATTCTCAATGCATCTCATGTCCTCAGGGCAGTTCCTATTGTTGCAGGATATCCCTAATACCGTCTTGTCAACTTCCATTTCCATATAAACCTGCCCTTCATAAATCCAATTTACCCGTTTTTTAAGTTCCTCATAGGAGTACTCATAAGTATTTCCGTATTTGTCTCTTAATGTTGAAAGTTGATAGTAGTTAGGTTGAACAAAGATATAGTTAAAATAAGTCCTTAATTGCGGGATGTTAACATACTCGGGATTGTCAATAAATTCCATGTCTCTATCTCTGAGTGCTGGAATCCAGATCAGCTTGAGACCATAACTCCTGACATAGCTTGAAAGGTCACTAATCAGTTGTTCGTTCACTCTTCCTGCTCCATAGCCTTTCGTAATTTGTCCCGCTGCTTCCAGACTCCAGTAAAATCCTTTCCGGTTCGAATCCACAATGCTCAAAACACCATCTACCCATCCATTCCAGTAAGAGTTATCAAACGATCCTTGTGGATTGTCTCTTGGATTTCCCGCTGGGGTATAAAATGGGATTGTGATATAGTAGTGAATTCCTTGGAGTTTAAAAGTGAGCCATGCAGCAAGCCTCTGACCATCCCTGTATCCATCATTGTAAGATCCATAACCAGTTAATGGCCCCGTATAGTGAGAGGCTCTCCCTTCACCGTCGAGGGCTATTAAATAATTAAATCTCCTATTTTTAAAGTCGTAAACTGTTGCTTCAGTACTTCCTAAAGTCATTCGTGACTCATAGCTCGACCCATTCCACCTAAACCACCACAGACCAAAAGTTGCCATTTGGGTTCTCCTCCTAAGTGTTATTAATATTATTTACACTATTAAATACTTAAAAATTTTTTGGTATTTATTGAATATATAAACCCCAAAGGTAGTTGTACAATGTATCCTTTCGTCAAAAAGCGAGGAGAAAGCCTTAAAAAGCGGAACGGCGAATTTAAAACGAGAAATCCTCCGGAGGTAGATGAGGAGTATGGATGAAGAACCTTCAAGTAGTTGGTTCTCCCGTCTGTTTAAGTCACGTGAGAAACCCGTCTTTCTTGAGCAGAAGCTCAGCAGGGAGGCATACGAGGACTACAGGGAGCTTTTAATGAAGGCCAGGCCCGAAGTGAACGGCTCGAAGCTCACCCTGAGGCTGTCCAACGGAACGGTTGAACTCGAGGACGGCGTTCTGAGGGTAAAGGCCAGGAACAAAAAGACCGCAGAGAAGATACTGAGGAACCTCCACCACTACGAGCAGCCGCCGAGCATCTGGCCGGCGTACGGGCTGAGCTACTCGCTCAAGAGGAAGAGGGGCACCGTTCTTTGACCCCTTTCTTTCCCTTCCCCTAAAGGTTTAAATGCCGGGTTAGCCTTAACCTTCCAAGCGGATGACGACCCTTGCCCAGTCTGATGGGTGATGACGTCGGTATTAGCTGACGCAGGGGCGGAGAGGTTCGCGGGCCGATGACCCGCCCCCCTTCCTGGAGGGAACGGAATGGCCGGAAATGACGGAAGCAATGGGAACGATGGTTTCATCGAGTTCTACGCCAGCGAGGCCCTGACGTGTCCGAGGAGGATATACTTCAGGCTCAAGGGCTACCCCGAGAGGTGGCCGGAGTTCGTAAAGGTGCGGCTGAACCAGGGCATAAACACCCACAACGTCCTCGGTGAGATCCTGCAAAAACGCTTCGGCTTCGAGCTTGAGAAGCACCTCATTCTCAGGTCCCAGAGACTCGGTTTCGAGATACACGGCAGGATAGACGCCATAGGGGACTTCCCAATCGAGATAAAGGGCAAGACCAGCCTCCCCAGCAAACCCTACGACTACCACATGGCCCAGCTCAACATCTACATGCGCTGGGCGGAGGCGGAGTACGGCTATCTCTACTACATAAAGCTCCACGAGGAACCCACGAGGGTGATAAGCAAGATCGACTTTTCGCGCTTTCCCATCGTAAAGGGGCCGAACTTCAAGGCCTTTGAAGTTCCCTACGACGGCAAGCTCTTCCGCGAGACCCTCAAGCACTTCTACTCCGTCAAGAAGGCCTACGAAAGAGGAAAGCCCCCGAAGGGGGAGTACTCCTACACGTGCAGGTTCTGCCCCTACCGCTACCTGTGCTATCCTGACGGGGAGTGAGCGCCTGCTCCCTAACCCTTCTCCACCCTCCATTTGAGTCCATTATCAACGACCGCGCCCACCTTTCCCTCGTTGTAGAGCTTCGCAATGAAGGCCCTGGCGGGGACGAGGTTGAGGGCGAGCTTCTGGGGCGTGACCTCGACCCCGTAGTACCTCATTATGCGGAAGGCGATACCGTCGATGCCCATCGGACCCTCCCTCAGGATGTCCAGGATGAGGCTTTCGGTCTCCTCGACACGGTTGAGGTTGAAGTCGAGCAGTTCGAGCGCCTCCTCCCCCTCCACTGGCCTGCCATGGGATGGTATCAGGAGAAAGCCGTCCTCTGCATAATTCTTTAATTCTGCAATTGAAGCTTTGAATAAGTCAGGGTCGACCATGTAAGGCAGGCCGACCGAGGTTATGACCCGCTCCCCGAAGAAGGCGTCCCCCGCGTAGAGAACACCGCCCACTTCGTCCACAAAACCCGTCATGCCGGGGGAATGTCCGTTCAGCTTCACCGACTTGAGACCGAAGGGTTCGTCCCCCCACTCGAAAACCGCGTGAACCTTGACCTCCTCGGGGAACTGGAAGACGAGGAAGCCGTTCGGCGCCTTCGAGCCGAAGGTGAGCAGTTCCCTGTTCAGCGGGCTCTCGGCTATCGAGAACTCGAAGCGGTGCATGAACAGAGGAGCGTCGATCCTCGGCGCAACCGATACGTGGTCTGCGTGGCCGTGCGTCGCAAGCTGGGCCTTTATTTCGACCCCTAGCTTCCGGACCTCCCTTTTCAGATCTTTGTGCCGCCCGCTCCCGTGGCCGGGGTCGATCAGAACCGCCCCTTCCCTGAGAACCTTTATCATGGTGGAGGGACTGCCCGGGTATAGGTAGATAGAATCTCCGAGCTCTCTCAGCGCCATGTTACCACCGCGAAAGTTAGGAAAAGGAGAATAAAAGGCCATCGATGGAATGGAAAAAGCAGGAAAAGGGAGAGGCCTCAAACGTGCCTCGGGTAGAGGGTCTTCTTGCCCTCGTCCTTGGCCCTCTTGACGGCCTTCTCAACGAGGGTCTTGATCTCGGCCTCAAGGGCGTCGTAGAACTCCGGGTTGACCCTCATCTCGGGGTCGATGGCCTTAACGGCCTCCTTAACCTTGCTCTTAACAATCATCTCAACCATTTCATACACCTCCTTTCAGCGGGGCCGCTTTCAGTGGCCGCCAATAATCATACCTCCTTGGGGTTTATAACCCTTCCTGCGGTTCCCAGGGTAGTGTACCTATTCTCTCCGGAGAGGTGCCGCTGGGACACACTCCAAAATGTTAAATGCTCCATGAATATAGTGGTTACGGTGGTGGCATGAAAAATCGGAGGCTCGTCCTTATCGACGGCGAGCACTATCCAGACGTTACCGCGTGGGCGGTAGAAAGGCTCGGTGGTGTCTGCTGCGCCGTCTTTCTGGGCGGGAGCGAGAAGATTGGGGACATTCGGGACATCGAGGAGAGGCTCAGGATTCCAGTGTATTACGCGGGGGACTACCTTGCCGCCCTCGCGAGGGCCCTCAGGGAGAACGACGTTTGCGAGGTCGTTGACTTGAGCGACGAGCCCGTCCTGAACTACGAGGACAGGTTTAGGATTGCATCCCTGTGCATGCTCCACGGTGTGACCTACAGGGGGGCGGACTTCACGTTCACTCCCAGGCCGCTGAGGAGGACCAGAAAGCCGAGCCTTGCCGTCATAGGAACGGGGAAGAGGGTCGGCAAGACTGCGGTCAGCGGCTTCATAGCCAGAACCCTCAAGGAGATAGCCAACCCCGTCATAGTCACGATGGGCCGCGGAGGTCCTGAAGAGCCGGAGCTGATAGAGGGGGACAAGTTTGAGATAACCCCCGAGTTCCTGATCGAGCTGGCGGGGAAGGGAAAGCACGCCGCCTCGGACCACTTTGAGAATGCGCTCACCTCACGCGTTGCGACCATAGGGTGCCGCCGCTGCGGGGGAGGCATGGCGGGGTTTTCATTCTTCGACGTTGTGGACGAGGGCGTTAAGCTGGCGGAGAGCCTGCCAAATGACCTCATAATCCTCGAGGGCAGCGGGGCAACGTTTCCTGCCTACCGTGCGGATGGGTACGTCCTCATGGTCAGCGCCGCCCAGAAGTCCGACTTCATAGGTGGCTACTTTGGCCCCTTCAGGCTCTCTCTGGCGGACATAGTCGTCGTCACGATGGCCGACTCGGTACGCCCTGAGCGGCTGAGGGAGCTTGAGAGGATAATCTGGGAGACTAACCCCGACGTGGACGTGCATTTGACCGCATTCAGACCGAGGCCTCTCGGGGACGTTTCCGGGAAGAGGCTGGCCCTCGTGATGACGTCGGGGCTGGCCCTCGAGGGGGCGAGGAGGTACATCGAGGGTCTGGGGGCGGATGTCGTCCATGCCTCCGGCAACCTGTCTAGGAGGCCCGCACTGAGAAAAGACCTGGAGGGATTTGAGGGCATCGACGCGGTGGCCGTTGAGCTCAAGGCCGCCGCTGTGGACGTTGTTACCAGGTGGGCACTTGAGAGGGGAATCGAGGTGATCTACCTGGACAACGAGCCGGTCAACATCGATGGGAAGGATCTGAGAGGGGCCGTTTTGAGGCTCGGCCGCTCGATACTGGAGGGGAGAGGATGATAATCGTAACCGACCCCCAGAGCAGGGCCAGGCTCCCGTTCTCAAGGGGGATCCTCACGCGCTCCATAACCCTTGCGGGGGTTGACGTGGGTATAGCGTACATCATAGCCACGGAGGTTCAGAAGGAGCTGAATTCCAGGAAGGCTAAGTTCGTCACCACGGAGGAGATACGGGAACTGACGTACCGGAAGCTCATTGACCACGGCCTTAAGGAAGCGGCGAAGCGTTACCTGTTCTGGCGCCAGCTCCGCCGCCTGAAGGTGCCGATAACCATTCTCCTTGGCGGGGCAACGGGCGTCGGGAAGTCAACGATAGCGACCGAGCTGGCGTTTCGCCTCGGCATAAGGAGCGTTATAGGAACGGACACGGTAAGGGAGGTCATGAGGAAGATAATAGCACCCGAACTTCTCCCCGACCTCCACACGTCGTCCTTCCTCGCCTGGACGGCCGCTGGCAGGGTCAAGGGAAGGGACTCCCCCCTGATCAGGGGCTTCGAGGAGCAGGTCCGTCACGTGTCCGTTGGCCTCAAGGCGGTCCTTGAGAGGGCCCACAAGGAGGGCTTCAACACGGTCATCGAGGGCATACACCTGGTTCCCGGCTACGTGGAGCTCAACGACAGGGACTTCATGTACGTGGTAACCGTGGGGAGCAAGCGGGACCTGGAGGCCAGGTTCTACGAAAGGGCGCGCTACAGCAAGAGGCCCGCCGAGTACTACATCGAGCACATAGACGCCATCATGGAGATACAGGATTTCATCGTGGAGATGGCCAGGGAGCACGGGGTTCGGGTGATAAACAACGTCGAACTCGAGAGCACGGTGGACGTTATAATGGAGGACATAATGGAGCAGCTGATGAGAAAGATGGGAAGGGACGTCAGGGGGTGAACGGGCCCTTTATCTTCCATATTCCAAGGAGCCTTCCGCTCCCCCACGTGGCCTGAACCTCAAAGACGACTATCATTCCGGGGTATATATCTATAAGGTTGAAGCTGTTTCCGAAGGGGTTCCTGTGGAGCTCCCAGCTTATTGAGCCCGCGTTGACTATGGGTGTTTTCTCAACCTTGACCGCGAAGGAGTTGCCCCCGTGGCCGGTCAGCACGAGGTTGGCCTCCCCCCACGTCAATGTCCTCAGCACGTCGCCGGCGTCTTCGAGGAATCCCACCTCCCTGCTCCGCGGAATCGGAATGATGTTGTGGTGCAGAACGACCACCGTAAAGCTCTCGCGATACTCCTCGAGGTGCCTCGCTATTTTCCGCTGGCCTATCCGCCCGACGACTCCTATTGGAGTTTCGTACTGGGCGCTTATCACTGGAAGGAACGTGAAGCCCTTCATCTCCACGATTTCCGGTTCGCCGAAGTACTCCAGAAACAGGTCGTAGCCCAGGTAGGTTATGTCGTTGTGGCCGGGAACGACGAGCTTTTCCGCTTTGATCTTCTCGTAGAACTCGTAGGCCTTCTCGTAGTAGCGCTCTATCCCCATATCCACGATGTCACCGTTGTGGATCACTATGTCGGGCCTCAGCTTTTCGTTTATGGTGCGCACGGCGTTTTCGAGTACCTTCCTCCTGAAGTACATCCTGTCCGAGACGTTGCTCTCGCTCATCTGGACTATCCGGAGCAGGCGCTCTCCACGGGGCACGAAGATCTTCGGCTTTATGGGTCTGTGTTCCTTCCGCACCTCGTCCCCGGTCACGCGTTTTATCGTAACCTCGATCCTGCCGTCGTCGTGGATGGTGATGATGTTGTAGCTGTTCACATCCCCCTTCCTCGTCTTCCTGCAGGATGTGCAGCCCGCGTTGTCAATCACCATATCCTCGATGCGGTAGACGTTGGGCACGTGCTTGTGGCCGCAGGTGTAGAGGCTGACCTCGTGCCTGAGGAGGAGGTCGAGAACGTCGCCGGCGTTGTACAGAACGTTTCTCTCCCGCCCGGTGTCGGGCAGCGGGACGAGGTGATGGTGTGCGGCGACGATTTTGAACTTTTTCTCGGAGTACTCCTCGAGCCTCGACTTGAGCCACCGGAACTTGTGACCGCCCACCCTGCCGTCGCTCAGGTCGGGTATGGTCGAGTCAACCCAGATGACGACACCGTCGCGGAACTCGTAAACGCCATTAAGCGGGCCTATGAACTTCTCGAACAGCTTGTAGCCGACGTTCCTGACATCGTGGTTGCCAGGAATGACAACGAGCGGCTTCTTTATTTTTCTAAGCTCGTACGAGGCCCGCTCATACTCCTCGCGGAGCCCCTGGTTGGTCACGTCACCGGTGTGTATCACGAAGTCGAAGTCCCCGCGGTTCACGTCGTTGACTATGAGGTCGTAGGCGTAGCCCTTGTAGGCGCTCTCGCTAGTTATGTGGGTGTCGCTTATGTGCGCTATCCGTATCATAACCATCACTCCGCCGCGATGGCTGTCTCGAGCCGCCTCCGGCTGGCGGTCAGCAGGTCGCTCAGGCTGAATATGCCGACTATCTCCCCATCTTCCTTGATGAGCATGTGCTTGATCCCTTTCTTGGCCATCAGGTTGAGGACGTCCCTCACGGGAGTGTTCGCGTCGACTGTTATCAGCTCCCCGCTCATTATCTCCCTGACGGGGGTGCCGTTCGACAGCCCCGGGATGACGACACGTCGGATTATGTCGCTCTTTGTGAAGAATCCCACCACCCTGTTTTCTTCAACGACAACCAGGGAGCCTATGTCGAACTCCACCATAACCTCGCAGGCGCGCTTTACGCTGTCGTCCGGAGAAACGCCTATCAGTTTCCTCGTCATGTATACCTTAATCGGGGCATCCCCATCCATGTTACCACCCAAAATAAAAGTGGGGCGGCATCGTATATAACGTTTCACAGGTGAACGGTCTCAACGTCGAAGCCATCCTCACCAAGCCTGACGTAGAACGCGGTTCCGTTTGGGATTACCCGGTAGTCCGCAGGGTGGTACAGCTCAAAGGTTGACGACGTCACCGCGAAGAGGTCCTCACCTTCAATGAGGAGCAGCCTGCCGTAGTCGTAGTTCAGCGGGTTCTCGGCATATTTCTCGCTCATGCTGGCGGTTATGAAAGCGGAGAATCTTCCCCCGGAATCCTGGAACAGGGTGACGGTGTTGAAGAGGGACTTCATCGTCCCGTTGATGATCCGGTACTGCTCCAGAACGTCATCGAGCGACGGGCTGGGGAGCCTCCTGCACAGGTAGGTGGCGAAGGCGTAGGTGTCGGAAACGTTCCCCAGCTCCTCCCCGTCCAGTTCGGCAAGCTCCATAATCCTCTCCTTGTCAAGGTCGCCGTTGTGAAGCAGCCAGAACGTGAAGCCGTGTCTGGACGAAAATGCAAACGGGTGGACGTTGAAGAGGTTCCTGGCCCCCTGACTGGCCGCCCTCGTGTGGGCCATCAGCACGGCGAAGCCCTCAAGCTCCTCTCTGAGGGAACCGAGGGCGGCGGCGTCCTCAAATATGGGCCTCAGCGAGCGGTAGTGCTTCACCGAACCCTCCTTCAGGAGGACGTACCCCCATCCGTCCCTGTGCTGATTCCCCCTTCCCCTCCGCTCCTTGTACGGGTCATTTTCGGAGGACCTTACCAGGGCATCCAGCAGCGGACGAATCCGCTTTCCGTCACCTGCTGCAAACATTACGCGGCACATAGTCCCACCGGAGCAATTTGAACCCACCGCCCAAAAGCTTTTAGGTCGTGGGGAGAGCACTAAAGCGGTCGGGGGTATGGGCATGGAAGAACTTACCAAGGCCGTGGCCAGCGTCAGGAGGAAAATCCGTTCACACAGGGAACTCTACGCCAAGAACGAGGAGGCGGTGAAGCAGCACCTCATCGGTGAGGTTTTTCAGGCACTGGGATGGGATTGGAACAACCCCGAAGAGGTCAGGCCGGAGGAGCGGACGGAGGACGGGAGGGCGGACTACGCGCTCATCCTCAATGGCGAGGTCTTTGCCTACGTCGAGGCCAAGAACCTCGGGGTTAACATAATCAAACGGGACGAGCCCCTCCGCCAGCTGGCGCGCTACTGCTTCAACTCCGGCGTTAAATACGGCATCCTCACGAACGGTGCCGTGTGGATAGCGGTGAAGGCCTTTGAAGAGGGCTCCCGTCTGAGGGACAGGATTCTCGTCACCGTCAACATCGAGGAAGAGCCCCTTGAGAAGGCCGTGCTGAAGCTGTCTATTCTCTCGAAGTCCAGGATAACCGAGATGGAGAGGGTTGCCTCCCTTCTGAGGGCACTTGAACTGAGCTTTCTGGGGCTCAGGCAGGAGGGCTACTCCGAGGAGATGCTGATCGAGTACCTGACGTCGCGGGAGGGCATGAACACGGTTCCCGTTGGAGAGCTGAAGGGGGACGAGACACCCAAGGCAGCCTATGTCTATGACGGTGGATGGAAGCTCCTTCCCCTCCAGGAAAGGAGTATCAAGGGGGTTCTTCTCTCCGTCCTGCTGTACCTGGAGAAGCGCGCCCAGGGGTACGAGCGGGAGGAGATACGGAGGGCCTACGAGCACATCAGGAGAATGTCGCTTAGCCCCGAGACCGCCCTGGGTGTACTCAAAAAGCTGGAGGAAGAGGAAAAGCTGAGGATATCGGTTGAGATTTGATTGGGCTCAGACCACCTTCCAGAGCTCGTCGCTCTCAGGTCTCTCAAGGGGCCTCTCTTCACCGTTCTCAACGATGACCCTGACGCCGGGGTCTTCCACAAACTCTCCTATGACGGAGGCGTTTATGCCTTTCTCTCTGAGGGCGTTTAGGATTTCATCCACGCCGTCCCTCGGGGCGGCTATCATCAGGGCCCCGGAGCTTATCAGGGCGAGGGGGTTTAGACCGTAGAAGCGGCATATTCCGAGCGTCTCCTCCCGTATGGGTATTCTCTCGAGGTGCACCCTGAAGCCCAGGCCGGCGGCGTCGGCCATCTCGTGAAGGCCGTTCGCTATTCCCCCCTCCGTCGGGTCGTGCATGGCGTGAACGCCGACCTCGTTGGCCGTGAGGGCATCTTCCACGACGCTTATCATCTCGATGAACTTCCTCGCCCTCTTGACGAACTCCCTTCCGAAAGCCCTCTCAAGCTCCTCAGCCCTCTCGCCCGCTATTATCGACGTTCCCTCTAGACCCGCCCACTTGGTGAGTATTATCGCGTCCCCGGGCTTCGAGCCGTTCGACGTCACGAGCTTTCCCCTCGGCACCTCTCCGAGCATCGTCCCGACGACTATCGGCCTGTCGAGGCCCGGCGTCACCTCCGTGTGGCCGCCCACTATGGCGACGCCGAGTTTTGCGGCGCTCCTGTGGAGCTCCTCCGTTATCCCCGAGAGGATGGCATCGTCGGAGTTCTCGGGGAGGAGAATTGAAGCGAGGAACCACTTCGGTCTGGCCCCAAAGGTGGCCACGTCGTTGGCGTTGACGTGAACCGCGTAGAAACCTATTCCCTCCCCGGCACCGGTTATGGGGTCGGTCGATGCAACGAGAACCGTCTCTCCGAAGTCTATCGCGGCCGCATCCACCCCGAGATCGGCCCCGATTATCACCCTCTCTCCCCTGGCCCCGAGGCGGTTGAAAACAAGCTCTCTGAGTTTTTCCGGTGGAATTTTACCCACAGGCAGCATCTTGATCCCCCTGAATTCCTTTGTGTCTGTACGACATAACAGGTGAATGCTTAAAGACTTTGCCCGAGGATGAGTGTTTCAGAATACGTGGACTGTCGGGCGGAGCGGCGAGAATATGAAAGAACGGGGGAGGGCAGCCCTCACGGCTGCCAGCGTCCGGCACGGTCCGGGAGAAGGATGTGCTCCCTGAACTTGCCTTTTCCGTGGGCGTACATCTGGAGCAGCTCCTGCCTGATCTGCGCCATCAGGGCATCGATAGCGTCGTAGTCCTTGTTCTCGATGGCGGTCTTGAGCTGGTCAACGAGGGTCTCTATCTTGGTGACGTTCATTCCCGACTTCTCCATGATCCTGAGCTGTATCTCCACGCGGTGCAGGAACACCCTCGCCATCACAGCGGCGTCGATCCTCACCCTGTTCTGCCACTCCTTCGAGGCCATCCTTATGACGAACTCGGCGTGGGCCTTTGCGGCCGTCGCCTGCCCGTAGGCCCTTCCGTACTCACCGTCGTCATAGGCGTTCCTGGCTCTCTCAAGCTCCTTCTTGGCGAGGTTCAGCATCTTCTCCGCGACCCGGTCCATCTGGGGCGGCAGGGTAACGTTCGCGAGCAGTTCCTCGGCGGAGGCAATGCGCTCTTCGCTCGTGTTAATGGCCTCCATCGCCATCTCAGGGGTTATGTTGACATCGATCTCTGTGACGTTGGCCCCGACGCGGTTCTCGAACCTCTCCCTGAGTCTCTCGGCCATTTCCATCATGACTTGGCTTCTGATGAGGGTCATGTTCTTCGGGTGGGCCTCTATCTTCATCATGACTCTGGTTATGTTGGTGGTGTCGTTGGCGAAGATTATCACCCCGTGAACCTTCACGGCCTTCCTGAGGGCGACCTTGATCGCGGCGGTGTCGTTGCCGGGAACCACTATCACATTGTTCTCAAACTTTATCCTGAGCTTGGCGGTTGCGTTTCCTATGACCGCCAGGTTGGTCTCGTACCGGTTCCTGCCCCACCAGCGCTCGACGGTGATGTTGAGTTCCCCGAGATCATCCAGATACCTATCGACGACGGCATCGGGTCCCCCAATTATTATAACATTATCCGGGCCGTAGCTCATCACGTTCGCCGTGACGTTCGGGTCATAGACCCCCCAGGGGGTCGTCACGACCACCGCGCCGGTCATGTTGGCGAGGTACTGGGCCAGTGTGCAGTCAGCCTCGTTGTCGCTGACGAGTATGACGGTCACGCTGGTATCTGCGGCGGACACGTGGCCGAAGGACACGGTCGTCGCCACCATCATCAAACCAAAGAGCAATGCAATAGCTTTTTTCCACACCATGGCGCTTCACCTCGCTTTTCTTTTTGAAGACTGTCATATTTAAGCTTTTTTCACGAAATCGTAGTCTTAGATTCATGTCTGTTCAGCATAGTCCCTCTTTACGGGCTTTTTCATAGCTTATCGTTAAACAACGTTAGTCAACGTTTATTTAAGTTTACAGGGGCACAAAACCCCGTGATTTTGGCCGAAGAGGGTTTGGGAAAGAGCAAACAGAAAAAAGAATCACGGGGCGACGTAGTAGTACTCGCCTATCTCCTTCTGCTCCCTGTCCTTGACGCTGTTCTCCTTGTTGGCCCTGGGCCTGCCCGTGTCCGGGTCGCGTCTGAAGGTTATGCCGACCCCCGCGAGGAAGCGGTTCATGCCCTCGCGCATCCCGGTGGGCGGCAGTGCCTTACCGTGCTTCCCTGGCTCGCCCTCGAAGACCATGAGTCTGTCACTGATGTAGTCTATCATGAGAACGTCGTGCTCGACGACGAGGGCGGTCTTGCCCTCCTTCTCCATCAGGTGCCTTATCGCCCTTGAAACCGCCAACCTCTGCTCGACGTCGAGGTACGCGGAGGGCTCGTCGAGCAGGTACAGGTCCGCGTCGCGGATGAGTGCCGCGGTTATTGCAACCCTCTGAAGTTCACCGCCCGACAGCTCGTTCACCTGCTTGTCGTAGAGGTCCGGAACTCCGAGCGGATTGAGAAGTTCCGTCTTGTAGAAGCTGTTGAGGAGCTTCCCCGCGTTTATTTTGCTCAGGAGATCATAGACGGTCCCCTCGTAGTCGACCTTGATGTACTGCGGCTTGTAGGAAACCTTCAGCTCCCAATCGACCTCTCCCTCGGTGGGCTTCTCGACGCCCGCGAGCATCTTCACGAAGGTGGTCTTACCGATTCCGTTGGGGCCGACGATGCTCACGACTTCGCCCATGTAGAGCGCTCCGGGCTCGGCCTCGAGCCTGAAGCCGCCGTAGTCCTTCACCAGCCTCGGGTACTCAACCAGTATCTCGCCCTCCTGGCTCTTCCTCTCGCTGGATTTGGTGAACCTTATCTCCTGGGGCCTGAAGCGGACGTTCTCGTCCTTCAGGTAGCCGCGCAGGAACTCGTTTATTCCATTGCGCGTGCCCTTCGGCTGGGAGAATATACCGTAGGCGCCGGGCTTACCGTAGACGACGTGAATGACATCGCTGAGATAATCCAGAACCGCCAGGTCGTGCTCAACGGTGAGAACCGCCTTGCCCGAATCGGCCAGATGGCGGATTATCCTGGCCACCTTGAGCCTCTGCTTTATGTCGAGGTAACTGGACGGCTCATCGAAGAAGTAGAAGTGCGCGTCCCTGAGTATCGCCGCGGCTATGGCCACGCGCTGAAGCTCACCGCCGGAGAGGTGTTTTATGTCCCTGTCGAGGACGTTCTCCAGCTCAAGCTCTCTGACCACATCATCGAATTTTCCAACCTCGTCGGCCTTCTTGAGCAGGTCCCGAACCTTGCCCTTAACCGCCTTGGGGATTAAGTCCACGTACTGGGGCTTGACTACAGGTTTAATCTGCCGGTTCTTGAGCTTCTCGAAGTAGTTCTGGAGCTCGTTGCCGCGGAATGCCCTGATGACGTTGTCCCAATCCTCGTTGTCGCCGCAGAGGTTCGGCAGGAGCTGGCCGGCGAGTATCTTAACCGCGGTGGTCTTACCGGTTCCGTTCGGTCCGAGGATACCGACGACCATGCCGTCCTTGACCACCGGAAGCCTGTAGAGGACGAAGGCGTTTACTCCATAGCGGTGGACGCAGCCCTCCTCAAGCTCCTCCGGGAGGTTCACTATGGTTATCGCGTTGAAGGGACACTTATGCACACAGATTCCGCAGCCCGTACAGCTCGCCTCCTGGATCACCGGGCGGTAGTTCTCCTCGTCTATGATTATCGCCTCTCCGCCCATTCGATTGACCGGACAGACGCGCTCGCACAGGAAGTTGCCGCACTTGTCGGGGTTACACCTGTCGTAATCGATGACCGCTATCCTCATCACTCACCACCGGGTTAGGCTGAGGGAGAGGGTTTTAAAGGGTTGCGGGATATCTCAATCCATGCGGCTCAATAGAAGAGACCTCCTCTGGATGGTGCTCCTGTTGATTCCCCTCGCTGCGTTCTATGTGCCCTCCAACATAGTGAGATACCCTCCGTTTTTGATAGCGTCGGTGATAGTCTTTGTTATCTCTCTGTTCATGTATCACCGAGCCCGGAAGAAGTCAGAAGTGGGACTGGAGGCCTTCCTGTCTGTGCAGTTTATAGGACTAGTGCTCGGTCAGGTTGAGAGCCTCCTGGGAGTTTTGCTGTTCATACTGCTCGCGGGCGTCCTGACGGCGTGGCTTCCCGACAGCGTATCGAACGGTGAACCCCTCGGGACCATTGGGGCGATACTCTACACATCCTCCATAGCCCTGCTGACATACTGGCTGGTGGAGCCAAAGCAGAAGAGGAGTGAAAGGCGGGAACTCAGGAAAACGCGGTACCTCGTCACCGCTCTGAGCATTCCAAGCTGGGACGCGGACAGGGTTCTCCATGCCGACTGCGATATGCTCAGGAGGAACAGCGCGGAGCTCAACAACGGACCAAAGAGACAGAAGAGACAGAATATAGTTCCCCTATTTCAGGCGATTAGCTACCATCTCCCGAGGCTTGAGAGGGTCTTCCTCCTCGTCTCAGAATCTATCCTCAACTGGAAAGATGACAGAACGACCCAGTACGCTCGGGAATACCTGAGTGAGAGGGGATTCGATGCGCAGGGTTCCGCCTTCGAGGCCAAGATGAGGGCCTTCTTCCTGAAGCTCTCGGAGTGCACGGGAAGGCCGGTTCTCATCAGGTGGCCGGACGGCAGGAGAGAGAGCATCGGTAGCGGGGAGGGTGTTATCGAGTTCGTGATGGTTCCCGCCGGAAACTTCGACGACGTGGAGGAGTGCAGGGAGGCTATAAAGGGAGCCCTCGGGGAGATACTGAAGAAAGAGAGCGGTGAAGTTACCTTCGACGTAACCGGCGGAAAAACGCTCGTGAGCGTCGCGATGGCCCTTGAGGCTATAAAGGGCGACTGCCAGGCCGAGTACACGAAGCAGGAGATTCAGGACGTTGCGCCGGAGGAGAGCCTCTACCGCGTTGATCTGGACGTTTACTCACTAAAAGACCTGCTCAACGAGATGGCGCGTTCCCTGAACCGGCGGCTTTAGAGCAGTTTTCTTTTTAATGCCGCGTGAGCCGCTATCACGGCAGCATCTCGACGAGGAGTATCAGCCCACCGAGGGCGTTCCTCAACTGGCCCCACCCGTGACTCTTCTCCCCCTGAGGGGATTTATGAAACCGAAACCGAGGGAGTTAAGTTCACCTATGCCCGCGTCCATCAGAAATGAGTAGAACTCCCGGTTGTCGAGGTTTATCGGGGCCTCCAGGTACTCCCAAGTCGTGCCGGGGACGTCGAAGTAGCGCCCCCTGATGTTCACCCTCACGTAGATGTCGAACCAGCCCTTTTTCCTGAGCCTCGGAACCATGGCGGTGAAGATGGGGGAGTCGAGGGTGAGGCTTTCGCCCGTGAATGCCTCGTATTTCTTGATGGCGTTCTCGGTGAGCTTTTCGATGAAGTAGGGCAGGCTCCTGTGGTGGTGGAAGGTGAAGAAGCGCCCGCGACCGGGAGCCGAAAGCACCACTGGAGAGCCGGTTATGAAGGCCTTCCCAGGCCTCAGGCTGAACTTCTT
Organism: Thermococcus celericrescens; assembly: GCF_001484195.1. Classification (NCBI taxonomy): domain Archaea; kingdom Methanobacteriati; phylum Methanobacteriota; class Thermococci; order Thermococcales; family Thermococcaceae; genus Thermococcus; species Thermococcus celericrescens. The sequence goes on along the minus strand of NZ_LLYW01000013.1, from coordinate 59,181 downwards.
GATTGAGACGACGTTCAGCGCGTGCCTTCCGAGGTAAATCTTCTCGTTCGGCAGGAGCCTCTCGTAGAGGGTCTCTATGAAGCCCCCGTCCGGGGAGCTGATTATCAGGCTCTTCCTTTCTCCGGGCTGAAAACGGCCGCTGGGGAAGATGTCCGAGAAAGTGAAGAACTTGAATCCTCTCCTGTCGTGGAGCGACTCGTATTCCGTCCCCGAGAGGTGGGTGTATATCATCGCCTGAACTGCGTGTTTTCCAACGGCATAGAAGGGAAAGCTTTCATCGGGCTCCAGGTCGAGCTTTATCCTCATCCTGAAACACCAGCAACCCACTTGGGTTGAAAGGGATAAAAACCTTTCGAGAAGGTGTGGGGGCTCCATGGGAATTCCGGGCACTGGGGTAAGGGGTCTCCCAGGTTTATCAGCTTAACGGCGGCGCTCCATGTGTTATTCCGTTAAAAACAGCCAAATTGGACGGGTTTGGAATCGCCCATGAACGGAGCAGTCCAGTGTCCCCGTGGGGCGAGTGGGGGTTTCCATACCATATTCATGAGTGATTTCAAGAAAGATGGCTCTGCCACTACTCAAGCTTGGCCTGCACCGTCCGTTCATACGGCGGGCGTTTTTGTGGTCTTTTTCTGCCTTCCGGCGCTGGGGATGGTGTCGGTTAATTGTTTCGGAGTGGGGTTAGTTATGGTAGGGGCAGGAGATGCCTTATTTTTTGGGCGCTCTGAGGGGCGTAATGCTTATATAAGGGTTCTGCTGAGTATTAAACGCTTAAAAGGAGTGAAAAAGTTAACCGTTTCAGGACTACCTACGGGTTTGGAAACAGAGCGAGGTCTAATGCAACCCAGCTCCCTACTCCTCCAAGTTTCAGAACCACCCACTGGTTTGGAAACGGAGGCTCTGTCACTGGCCTCATAGTGCTCTTCTTGCTGTCAGATTTCAGGACTACCTGAGGTTTGGGAAATCGCTCTTTTCGCTTCAATTACCTGCGGGGATTAAGCTTGACCCCGCGACGAGGGACGACATTGATGGATAATCTCCCAACTGTGTGGAAATGTTTTTATATCCTCGCGGACAGAGTTACAAAGTGCCCACTACGATGCATCGGGTAACCAGAAACACCGGTAGTGCGCACCAATATGTTCCGGGGCATTGGTCTGCAGGTTCCAGCTCATCCCCGGTACCGTGGAGGTGATTCGGTGAGGGACATCGAGGTTCTCGTTACGGGTGCGCTTCTCCACTCCATCGGCCGGCTTCTCGCGCCCCTCCAAAACGGTCCCCCTGGGAGGCTTGGCTATGAATTCCTGAATTCCATCGCCGAAAGCTCCGGTCGGGAGGAGTACAGAAGAATCGCACCCCTCGCCCTTCTGCTCGATGGCTGGGAAAAATTCGAAGGTGTTTCCACCGACGAGGAGCTTCGCAGGTTCGGAAAGGCTGTTATGCTGGCCTCAAAGCTCGCCGGCGACTGTGATGGAAAAAGCGGCCTGGGAGCACTGCTCTCGGTTTTCAGCATTATAGACATCGGAAAGGGCAGCCCAGGAACATGTATTACCGCCCCCAGAGGCTCGACTTCCGGAAAGGACTCCCGCTCCCCGAAGAGAAGGTGGAAGTCAATGCGGAGGAGTACAGGGAGCGGATTGATGAACTCGCGGAGGAGCTCAGGGGGAGAGATTTCACTCCCGAACCCAGCGCAGTCATGGCGATACTCGAAACATACACCACGTTTCTCCCGGCCTGTTCCGGTTCGGCGGTGTCCTTCTACGACAGCGCCCGCATGGTGGCCGCGCTCGCAACTGCGCTTTATCTGTACTGGCGCGAGGAGGAAAGTGGAGCAACCTCCGAAAGACCGTTTCTCCTCGTGGAAGGTGACCTCTCCGGGATACAGAGGTTCATCTTCAGTATAACATCCAAGGGTGCGCTGAAGCATCTGCGCGCCAGGTCCGTGTACCTCGATCTTCTTGGCTGGGACGTGGTCCTCGAAATCATCAAGCGGCTCGGACTCACGAGGGCGAGCGTTCTGTATAACGGAGGCGGTTCATTCACGATAATAGCCCCCAACACCAAACGGGCAAGGGAGACTCTGAAGGAAATCCGGAAAGAGCTTGAGACTTTTTTGCTTGGGAAGTTTGACGGTTCACTGTACCTGGCCATCGACTGGCTGGATGTCTCCCCCGAGGAAATCAGGGACTTCAAAGGGGGTCCCTTTGGGGGGAACTCAAGGAGCTCCTCGGAAAACGGAAGATGCGCCGCTTCCTCGATGCCATCGACCGGTTCGTTGATACGGAGGGCTATCGCAAATCCGAGGAGTGCGATGTGTGCAGAAAACAGATCACCCGCTCCGAGTTCGAGAGGTTTGTCATAAGCGACCCCGAAACGGGCGAGCCGGTGCTCCATCTCTGCAGGACGTGCTACGAACTCTGGCATCTCGGCGGAAAGCTTCCAAAGACCGAGGTCTTCGTCAGGACGGGAAAGGACTTCAGAGAGGATCACAGGAAATCCGTTGAGCTTCCTTTCTCAAGGTTCCACTGGCTGGACAGCGCCAAACTGCTCGAGTCCGTGAGCTTCCCGGAGGGCTCCGAGGTTCTCCTGAGAAACACGCTGGATCCTCGGGGGGTTCCGGCTGGATACGTCCCAATCCCCTATGTGGTGGCAGACTACGCCAAGCTGACTGAGGACGGAAACATAATGGACCTCGAAAAGCTCGCCGAAAACTCCGTAGGTGCCGGCAGGATAGCGGTTCTCAAGGCGGACGTTGACGACCTCGGCCTCATCTTTGGGACTGGCCTGCCCAAGACAAACCCCGCGCTTGTGGCAAACCTGTCGAGACTCCTCGACTACTTCTTTAAGGCATACCTCAACTCAATAATCCGGGGGGAGGTCTCCATCGGCCGGAATCTGCCGGAACTTCCAACGGCAAGGGAACTCGGAGCCGAAAAGCATCCCGGAAACCACGGGACAAAAGCAAACATAGTTGTGGTTTACGCGGGGGGAGACGACCTGTTCATCCTCGGTGCGTGGAACGAGATTTTCAACCTTGCCTTCAGGATAAGGGAACTCTTGAGGGAATACACGGGGAGGAACCCCAACGTAACACTCTCCGCAGGGATAGGGACATTCCCTCACAGCTACCAGGTTGAAAGAATGGCGATTGTGACGGAGGAGCGGCTCGAAACGGCCAAAGATGAGGGCAAGGACAGAATATGCCTGATGGGAAGGAGCATCCCGGAAGACGGGACATTCACTGTATCGTACCCGTGGGGCCTTTACTCGGAACTCTGGAGGAAGTACGGAAAACCCTTCCACATTGGGGCAGGGAAACTAGCCCTCAACGGCAAAGAAGTCCCCAAGTCCGCCCTGTGGAAGCTCCTTGAGTTCAGGGAGCTTTATTCAATGGATCCGCTCGGCGTCTCATGGAGCTACCTCGCAGCGTACCACCTCTCCCGCGCGGGGCTGGACGAAAGCATGAAGGACATTGTAGCCCTGGACGTCCGGAAATACCGCGCAGGGGAACCGCAGGAGATATTTTGGATTGATGGAATACTCAAAATCCTTCTGATGGCCGTTAGGAGGTGAAACCGTAATGAACTGGGGCAGAGGTAGTGGGAGCCCTGGGGGGAGACCCAGGGAGGATTGTTCGAAATACAGGGGCTCGTTCTCCCGCGGGGAGCCCAATGTATTCCTCCTAAAGGAAGCCCTCGGGAACTGCTCAGGGGCGATCAAAAAGGAGCTGAAAGAAAGGTTTGAGTCGGCCCTGAGGGAACTGGAAAACGGAAAGGGATTCTTCGGTCAGACTCCCGAGAAGAGACTCGAATGGGCGATCTGGGTTTCCGCCTATCTGGTGGCTCTGAACCTTAAGACCAACCAGGTACGGAAGGTTCTCGAGCTTGCTAGGAACATCGAGCTGGACTTTAAAAACTACTCCGCCAAGGAGGAGGACACAAAGGCAAAACTCGCCAGGATGAGGTTTCTTATGGCTTACGCCGTTGGCAAAGCGGAGAAACAGAAGGAAAGGGAGCCTCTTGAGGCGATACACCGTGTTCTAGATCCCCTCCTGAAGGAACTCATGGAAAACCCCGACAGAAAATTGTACAAGATATTTTACGATTTTGTCCAGGCGGTTATAGCCTATCATCGCTTCTTTGGAGGGAGTGATAAATGAGCGGGATGAACCGGCGAATATACGGTAAGGTTATCCTGACGGGCAAGATAAAGGCCGTCACCGGTCTGCACATAGGCGCCCAGAAAGAGGTTTCGGAGATAGGGGGAATCGACAACCCCGTCATAAAGAACCCCGTAACCGGTCTGCCATACATTCCTGGCTCATCCCTGAAAGGCAAGATGAGGGGCCTCCTCGAGATACTGACCAACACCCGTCTCGAAAAGGGGGAGATAAACCTTCCCTATGAGCCAGGCTATTGTACAGTCAAGGAGATAAAGGACAAGAAATGTCGCAGGTTCTTCAACAAGGCTGTTGGCAAGGTTGTGATTCACGTCTGCAACGATCACAACACTGCCATCAACTGTCCGGTGTGCAGGCTTTTTGGGGCGAGCGGCAACTCCAACTTTCCGTCCGGACTCATCGTAAGGGACGCTGAGCTGACCAAGGAGTGGGAGAACAGATGGAGGGATGGAGAGCAGATAACGGAGGCCAAGACCGAAGTGGCGATAGACAGGGTTACCTCGGCGGCGAACCCCAGAACCAACGAAAGAGTCGTCGCGGGCGCCGAATTCCACTTTGAGATAATATACAACGTTGAAGATCTCACCCAGTGGGAAGACGACCTCCGGAACCTTCTCACCGCCATGAAGCTCCTGGAAGACAGCTATCTCGGTGGTTCCGGTTCGAGGGGCTACGGAAAGGTGGAGTTCACAATCGAGAGCATAACATTCCGGCCCCTGGGATATTACACCGGAGAGGAAGGCGAGCGGGTTCTTCTTAAGATGCCCACCAAAGTCGAGGGGGTGAGGGAATCCTTCGATGAGGTATTCAAGATAGAAGGAGGGTAACCGCGGCATGAAGGCTGTGAAGCTACACTTCAGGTCCCCGCTCCACGTCGGCATGGGCTCGACGGACAGCGTTGACGTTCCCGTCCACTCAGATACGCTCTTCGGTGCGATGGGCAACGCGCTGTCTGCAATGGGGATTCCACTGGACGGGCTGATTGATGCGGTATCATCAGGCAGGGCGAGGTTTTCATCCCTTTATCCATTCAGAGGCAGAGAGTACTACCTTCCCAAGCCTCTCCATGCGGATTCCCTCGTGGCCAAGACCGCCATGGGGAGCCGGGAGAACTATAGGGTCTCTAAAAAGTTCAAGAAGTCAAAGTTCCTCCCAAAGAAGGTCTTTGAGGATGTGATAAATAGGAACATTGATCCCGAGAGAATAATCGAACTGCTCCCCGAAAGAATGCCCTTTAAAGTAGCGGACGTTCCCAAAGTCGCTCTCGACAGGGTCACCTCAAACTCCTCGATATACTATCTCACGCAGGTCTTCTTTGAGGAAAGTGCCGGTCTGTACTTCCTCTACGACGGGGACGGGTCTGTATTCAGGAAATACGTGCTTCCCGCGGTTAGATTCCTCGGTGACGAGGGGCTCGGAGGAAAGAGGACATGGGGACTCGGGCTCTTTAACGTCGAGGTCAAAGACGTGGAGATAAGGGAGTCTAATGGGGATTCCTTCGTTACCCTTTCACTGACCCTCCCGCGGAGCAGGGATGAGCTGGTGTACTGGGAACCGGTGAAACGTTCAGGCTGGGTGAACACGAAAACGGGGACACCGAGAAGGAAACCAACAATGCTATTCGCCAGGGAGGGAAGTATCGTTTCATCCAAGGATGCGGGGGCTGTTATTGACCTCGACGACTACGGCAACTTTTCCAAGGAGATAGGTCACAAGGTTCACGTCTATGGCAAGGCGTTCCCAGTTAGGGTGATGCTGAAATGATACTGGAAGCCATCTCCCCCGTGCACGTAGGCAGCGGCGATACACTCACCGTGGTGGATATACTGCCCGGAAAAAACGGGACCATACATATACTCGACACTGAGGGGCTCCTGGAGAGACTCATTGAACTCGGGGCGGACATGGAGGAGATACTGGACGAACTCCGGAACGTTGAGAGTGGAGGAAGCCACTACATCTGGGAGAGATACCTCAAAAGATACGGCATAGCCCCCGGTGACGTGTCCAGATACATCCTTCCCGTAAACGGAAGCATCAGACCCAAGAGTATGAAAATCTGGGAGTTCATAAAGACCTCTGGAAAGCCTTACGTGCCAGGCTCGTCCCTCAAGGGCCCCATAAGAACGGCGGTGTTTTATGAGGTGATCAAGGACAGGGCCAGGGAGCTGGACGCTTTCCTGAATGGCCTGCTGGAGATGAGGAGGGTATCCCCCAAGTGGGTGGGCGAGAGACTGGAAACGCTCGTCTTCGGCTACGCTCGGAGGGGGAATGACAGGAGATATGAGCCGAAGCACGACCCAATGAGAGCCCTCGTAATCAGGGACGGAAAACCGTTCGGCCCAAAACACCTGACCGTTTACGAGGTCGCGACCGTGGGGGCCGGAAGAATACCGCAGTACGTCGAGGGTATCGAGGGGCTGAGCGTTGAGATGGAGCTTAGGATTGATGGGGAGCTCCTAGAGAGGGGGTTGAAGACGGGAACCTTCAACGGTCTGCTGGCCGAGGAGATGTCCGGCAAGGAGGACTTCGAGAACCTGATATGGCGTGCCGTTGATAGCTTCAGCAGGGAGATAATATCCTTCGAGCTGAGGAGAGACCAGTTGAAAAAGTACGATAGCTTCAGCGGGGACATCGAACGCTTTTACAGGGGGCTGAAAGGGCTGAACGGACACAGGCTTAGGCTCGGCTGGGGTTCCGGCTGGTACTCAATGACCCTGGGAGCCCTTTTCTTTGACAGCCATATGTTTGAATACATCAGAAGGAAGCTCAAACTTGGCAGGAACCCTGTGACCAAAAGGCTCTCAAGTGACTTTCCACGGACGAGGAGGGTCGCCAACAGAAAGCCCATGGGCTGGGTGCTCCTCCGGGAGTGACCCGGTTCCCCAAAATTTTTATTCTGGGGTATATCAAGCCGGAACCATCCGCGGAAGGGATGAATCGGGAGGTGTGGGGGATGCTGAGCTTTAAGACTGTTGACCTTGAGGATTTCACCCTTGTTCACTTTGAGACGGACGGGCACGTGAGTCCGGAGGAACTTAAGTCCCTGAAGCCCCCCACGGTAAAGGGAAGCCGGGGCGTGGTGCTCAGCGGACGTGGCCCCATATGGCTCTACGCCTTCCTCGTTCACTGGTACCACCCAACACTTTGGGTCGCCACTTATGACCCGAGGCTCGGCGGTGCGGTTGTGGTTGAAGTACATGGCGGCAACGTGAAGGTCGGCGATGTGGTGCCCCTAAACGTTGATGAGCTTCTGGAGTAGCGTGGGGTTTATTTAAGGTTTTGAACGTTGAGCGCCCTTAGACGTGAAACGGGGCGGAATTGGACGGATTTAAAATCAGCCCAAAATGGGGTTTTCTGTGCCTCCGCGGGCGATGTCGGGGCGTTCCGCGCGCTTTCTATGGGCAATTCCAGAGAACTCCACACCGCTGGCTGCACAATGCCCCCGTCCGGTGTATTCCATACGAAGCATAAAGCTTTGACCGGGTGCCGCGTTCAGTGCCGAGATAGCGTCAGTTAATTGTTTCGGCGCGGGGGTAGTTATGGCTGGAGCCCGAGAGGCCTTACTTTCCGGGCGCTCAGGAGAGCGTAATGCTTATATAAGAGTTCTGCAGGGTATTAAATGCTCAACGGGGCGAAAAGTTAACCGTTTCAGAACTACCTGCGGGTTTGGAAACTGTCCCACCAGTATGATACTCCCTTTCCCACAGCTGACCTCCTCCCTGCCCTGAAGGGCGAGGGTTCCAACGAATTAATCCCTCACCACGGACGGGAAAGTTTGGGGGCTTCATTCAAACCCAACTCAAAGCGGGCTTTCAGCCCCTCTGGCCGGGCCTTCCTTTGGGCGAACAAGCCACCCAAATCCGGGGTTATTGTTTTCACGGCTTTTTTTCAAAATGTTGAAGGCTCCAGCCAAATCAGCGTTGGAGATAAGCCCCGTTGCGGGACACGAATAAAGACCACGAACAAAGCGAGCCCCTTTATGGAGAACCGCCAGACGTGGGAGAGGAGAAAATTCTGCTTCCTGCCTTTCTCAGGGTTTCTGGCAGTTCCCTTAGGATAACCGACGACGATTTTTGAAACTCCCAACTCATGGAGTTTCCTGACGGTTTGTCTCAGGGCAGTATTGATGTAGTGTTTAGCTTGGAGTTTCGCCTTTTCGTGCATTCTTTTTAGTTTCCTGCTTTTCTTTGCTCTTGATTTGTTAAGTTTTGATTGGTATTCGGCTATTCTCTTCTGCCAGTAGAAGGCCATGCTCTTTAAAGGTCGGCTACTCACGAGAAAGCTTTAGCCACTTTCCACATACACCGCTATCAAGTTGTTAATACCCAAATCAATTCCTGCCGAGAGGTTTCCTTTCGGCTGTCTTGGGAGTTCAATCCCCTCTTCTCCTTTCAGTCTTCCCCCAACTTTTGAACTGGAGATGTGAGCATACCTCTTGCGTTTAACGTCATCATACTGGATTTCTAACCGCTCCTGCTTTCCCTTGAGATGAATTCTCCCCTTGAATTGGATTTCAAGGCGTTTAAATTTTCCAAGGCCTTTGAGGATCAACTTGTTGCCTTCAATTCTGTATTGATCGTTCCTGAGGACGATTAACTGTTTTCTCTTCCTGCCCTCTTTGAGGTAGTTTGGTGGTCTTGGTTTCAGCCATGAGGGGAGTTCTCCGTTTCGTTTCTTTCGGAGAATGGAAAGAATGGACCGGAGAGTCCTGAAACCCTATGTTAGAATGATAAACAAAAGGCTCAAAGGGCCCCAAGAACCCTAAAGAGCCTTCCGTACTCGAAGCCCCTCAGCTCCACAGTTTCATTTTTCCAATCGGTCGAGCTTTTGCCGTGCCACAGGCCACGGAGCTTGTAGCCGTGAAGGTTCAGCTCGCCGAGGGTTGCTGCCAGGGCGTAGAGGGTGTCCCTCAGCTCCTCCCAAGTCCCCTCAAAGGTCTCTCCGAAGGAAAAGCTCCACTCAAGTTTAAACGGTATCAGTCCGCTTCCCTTCAGGCTCTCCATCTCTGCGTACGCCCTGTCGTCAAGGGTAATCACCAGAACGTTTGAATCCTTTTCCTCGGCGAAGACCTTGTAGTCGAGGGCTATCTTGGTGTCCCCGTGGAAGTTTTCCCTGGAGTCTGCCCTCTCCGCCCCGCGTTCCCTGAGCCTCTCGAGCTCTACTCTTCCAAGGGATGCCAGTCTTGCCCTGGGCTTCGGCTGATTAGAATACACACCAAGGGCCCTGTCGTAGGGAAGCTTGTCGTTTACCGCCCTTCCGACCTCCAGGGCTACCTCATCGGAGTACACGAAATCAAAAATCAGGCTTCCGCCGGAGTAGAACCTTCCTTCGCCGAGGAGCTTTGAGGGAAGGCGGAAGTAGAGGGCGTTGGTGTCGAAGCCGATGTACAGCGGTCTTCCGTCCCCCTTCAGCCGCTTCACCATGGAGACAAGTTCCTCCCAGTTTTTTAACTTGGCCATCCCTCCCGCTATGAGGGCCTCCTTGACCATCGTGTGCCCGCCGTGGAGCTGGTCGTCGAGGTCTATGTAATCCGGGATCCTTACACTTGCAGTTTCCCCGAGGGTCACGCTTCCAATGATCGTGTTTCGTACCTTGAGCGGGAAGCGCGTTACACCATCGATATGGAGGGAATTGAGAACCGCCATTATGTGCTCTCTATCAATCTTGAAAACCCCTGGGGATTCTTTCTTTCTTCTCGCCTTATCCAGCGTTCCATTAACGCCCGCCAGCTCGCGTCCCGTAAAGAGCCTCTGCTTTACCATCGGAACCTCAAAGAGAAGCCTTCCGACGTACTTTGTCCACTCCCGCAGGTGGAGGTACGTGACGTCGTCGGCGTTCTTTGCCATCGCCGCACCCAGGAGCAGGGCACTCATGAACTTCCTGCCGGGGGTTATGTCCACCACAACATCATAGCCTTTCCCCTTCAGCGCCTCAACCAAGCTCCCGACCTTCTCCCTGAACTCAACGGCATCGGCCTCGTCGAACTTCAATGACTCGTCGGCGATTACCTTTATATCCGCGCCGTAGGCAGTGGAGAGCCGTTTGATCAACTCATAAACTTCCCCGAGCTCCCCCGCGACATTATCATTCCAGAGCAGGTAAACCTCATCCGGGACCCAGGAATGGCACTCGGCAAGGCACCAGAGTGGGTTAAAAACGGCCTCTGGGGAGGTTCCTACAGCCGTAACGTACGCCCTCATATCACCACCAAAAGAGAAACGCGCCATGACCTTAAAGGCCTTTTGAAACGGGGGTCGGAGGAAAGCTTTGCCCGCTCTACGGAGGGTGCCGCTACTTTTTTAGCCGTTCTTTCCAATTTACCCCCATGTCCCTCTTCGAGACGCTCAAGCCCCTCAAGTCCGAGATAGCGAGGGTTCACGTTTTTCCTCCAAAGGAAGGCGAGTTCGGCGATTTTCGGTTCAACAACCCCGAGGTAAACACCCTCCTCGAAGAACTCGGCTTTACCCTCTACCGTCATCAGGTCGAGGCCCTCGAGAGGCTTTACTCCGGGGAGAACATCGTCGTCACGACGCCAACGGCCAGCGGCAAGAGCGAGATATTCCGATTGGCCATCTTCGATTCCTATCTATCCAACCCCCGCGCGACCTACCTGCTCATATACCCCACGAGGGCCCTCATAAACAACCAGCTCGAAAAGTTTTCCATCCAGAACCTCGTCTTTTACCACCTCACCGGAAAGCACGTGAGCGCGAGGATCCTGACGGGCGATGTTCCGTGGGAGGAGAGGAGGGAGCTCCTCCGCGAGAAGCCGAGGGTTATCTTCACGACCCCGGACATGCTCCACTACAACATCCTGCGCCGCTGGAGGGACTACGAGTGGCTCCTCAGAAACCTCCGCTACCTGGTCGTTGACGAGCTTCACGTTTACAGGGGCGTCTTCGGGAGCAACGCGGCCTACCTCTTCCGCCGCCTCGACTTCAGGCTAAGGAGACTCGGAGCAAAGCCCCAAACCATAGCGCTCTCGGCAACGCTTAGGAACCCGAAGGAGTTCGCGGAGAAGCTCTTCCGGAAGAACTTCGAGGCGGTAAACGGTGCCACGAATCCATTTCCCCGGAGATATCTGGTCCTCTTCGAGCCGAGGAACCTCGACGAGAGGCAGCTCATAAGGAGTGCTATCGAGAGGTTCGTCGGTGAGAAAATCAAGACGCTGGTCTTCTTCGACAGCAGAAGGGGAACCGAAAAGCTCCTCCGCTTCCTCCTCGGCTCGCCGGTATTTCACAAAACGAGTACCTACAAGGGAACCCTGCCCAAGAACGTCCGCTGGGAGATAGAGCGGGACTTCAAGGAGGGCAAACTGCTCGTCCTGCTCACAACCAACGCCCTTGAGCTCGGCATAGACATCGGCGACCTTGATGCAGTCATCAACTACGGCATCCCTCCGGACGGGCTTTTCTCCCTCATCCAGCGCTTCGGCAGGGCCGGAAGGAGCGCCGACAGGGAGGCCCTCAACGCCATAGTCCTCAGAAAGAACGGTCTCGACTACTACTACCGAGAGCACTTCGACGAGCTCGTTGAGAGGCTGGAGCGGGGAATAATCGAGTACATGCCGGTAAACCTCGAGAACGAGCGCATAGCCGAGAAGCACCTTCACTACCTCCTCACCGAGCTGGGAATAATCGACTGGGACGAGCTTGACGAGTTCGAGAGGAAGATAGCCGAAAGGCTCGTCATCGAACGGAAGGCTGACCTGAAGAAAAATCCGCTCACTGGCAAGCTCGAGATTCGCCTGAGGAAGCCGGCCTTCAGCTACTCCTCTCTGAGGACGGCGAGTGATGAGACGTTCTTCCTCGTCAAGGACGAGCCCTGGATAAGGGGCAAGCTGATGGAGAAATCCTCGCTCAGGGAGTTGCTCAACTTCATCAACTGGCTCAAGCTCAAGGGCTACATCATCGAGGAGGTCGATTCCGACGAGTACCACCGCTCGCTCCTGCCGGGGATGGCCTACTTCTCGAGGGGAGAGCTCTACATGGCCAGGGACAGACTCGCCCTCGGAAAGTTCCACTTCGTCTTCGCGAGGGGACTTAACCGCTTCTGGGACGTGGAAACCTTCGTGGCCAAGAGTGAGGAGGTCGAGATACTTGAGAGCCGGGACGAGAAAACCTACAGGGGAGTGGAGATTCATCTCGGCCGGCTGATGGTCAGGCACGTCTACACCGGATTCGCCGTCAAAGGGGCAGACACTGGGAACTACGTCGGTGAGCTGGTCAGGCTGAAGGAGGACTGCATCCTGCGTGGCGAGATACACTCCCCGATGACCGGCGAGAGGATCGAGGCCGAGGAGGACTTCTCGATCCTCAACTGGGAGAAGTTCGCGAAGGTGGAGTTCGAGGAACCCTACGTCCGGGAGTTTGAGACGGAGGGAATATGGCTAGTCTTTCCGGACTCAATAAGGGAAGTCACGAGCGAGGAGTTCGGGGAGTTCTTCGATGTGGCTGCCGAGAAGGGCTTTGAAGACCTTGCCTTCACCCTCTACGGCAACCTCGACAGGAGGAAGCTCTTCCCGCTCTACCTCGGGACGACCACACACGTCATAAAGAAGAGCATCGGCGATGCCCTCCAGGGGCTTGGAATCAGCGATGAAGAGCTGACCTTTGCGATAAAGAAGATGATCGACAGCAAGGACGGAATCGGCTCGGCGCTTCACGCGATAGAGCACAACATGATAAAAATCGCCCCCATCTTTACCTACGTGGATTCGAGGGAGCTCGGGGGCTACAGCTACGCGAGCTTCCCGGGCTTACCCCACGCTGGAAGGCCGGTCGTGTTCATCTACGACGGCAACGAGGGGGGAGCGGGCCTCGCACCGATAATCTACGAGAACGCTGCGAGGCTGATGGAGAAAAGCCTTGAGCACCTTCGTTCCTGTTCCTGCCAGGACGGCTGCCCCGTCTGCACGCTCTCCCCGAAGTGCGGCACCTTCAACGAGTTCTTAGACAAATGGGCCGCGATAAGGGTTTGGGAGAGGGTTCTGGAAGGGTCTCCTTCCGGGAGCAGGGATGACATTTTTCTTCCGAAAGCCTCGCCCTTTAGGGCGGGGATGCAGTAATCAACAATCCCGCCTTTAATTAGTCGAAACCCTTTTAAACTCTGTAAGGTAGTAAGGCCTCGGAGGGGCCACTCAAAAGAACCCGGTGAGAGGGGGTTTCAGCGTGTCCTCCCGTCCTCGGGAGGAAGACGCCGTTAGGCGTCCTTTCAAAAGACCGCCTTTGAGCGGTTAGGGCTGATTGGTGGCCGTTGGGACGATAACCCCGATCTGGTTTTGCCGGTAGGGGTAATGGGCGTGAGACCGGGCCTTCGGGCTGAACCGAAACTCGCGAGAGGAGTAGGTGAATGAGTGCCCGAAAACCTTCCCGCCATTGGCGAGGGGTTAACTCGTTGGAACCCTCGCCCCTCACGGCGGGAAGGAGGTCAGATGGGATGTAAAAACTCAAAGACTCCCCTCGAAGGAGCTCATGAAGAGCCTCCTCAGCCGAACCCTTCCCCTCGTCCTCTCCGTCAAAAGCTCCATCAGCTTCTCCGCCTCTCCTTTCCTCGTTTCAACGGTGAACGTCACCAGCTCGCCGTAGTCCTCCTTAACAACCCCTCCTCCAGCCTTTTCAACGGTTTCCCTGACAGTGTGAAAGAGGCTATAGGGGAAGGTGACCTGGAAGCGCTCCGTCTCGTACACCTCAATGATACCCGCGTTTTCGATGGCCAAACTTGCCGTATCGCTGTATGCTTTGACCAAACCGCCGTAGCCGAGCTTTATGCCGCCGAAGTAGCGGGTAACAACGACGACAACGTTGCTCAGCCCCCTGTTCTGGATAACCTTGAGCACGGGCTTTCCCGCCGAACCCTTCGGCTCGCCGTCGTCATCGTAGCGAACGGCGAAGTTCTTTCCATCATTGATGAGGTATGCGGAAACGTTGTGAGTGGCGTCGCTGTGGTGGGCTTTGATTTTTGCGATGAACTCCCTCGCTTCATCCTCCGTCTCCGCGGGTGATGCGTAGCCTATGAAGACCGACTTCTTGATCACCAGCTCCGCTGTTCCGATACCCTTCAGCGTTCTGTAGTCCATAACTCACCCTCTGAGCGTTGCTATGAGCTTTCTCTCGTCGAGGAGCATGCCTATGGCGTCCTTAACGTCCCTCACCACTACGTCGCTGGCGAGGAGGGCGTCGGTTGTCGCTCCCTCCGGCCCTATTATGCAGAAGGCCAACTCCGCGCTCTCAAGCATGGCCACATCGTTGTTTCCGTTGCCTACCGCTATGTAGGGTTCGTAGCCCCTCGCGATTTCCGCCTTTTCAGCACCGCTCGAAACCCTCTCGATCCTCACAGGAAGACCTTTGAACTCCTCCTCCAGTGTTCCAAAGGTGTCCGCGCTCAGAACGACGACCGTGTATTTTTCCGCGAGCCTCTCTAGGAGGTGTTTAACTTCGTCATCGATCCTTCCGCCCTCCGCCAGGGTGCCGTTCAGGTCAAAAAGTACCGCATTTATCTCCAGGTTCCCGTAGTTCGGAATCTCCATGCCCTTTCACCATCACAGGTTGGGGTGTAAGGTTTTTAAGGCTTGGAGTCAAACCTGCAGTGTTCAAGAAGGCGAAGTTAAAGGCTTGACTACTTGGGGGTAGAAGTTATGAACATGCTCCAGCGGCGCCTTGAAGATCCGGAGGTGTTAGTAAGGCTGAACGCGTTCTTCCTCAGCTACTTTGGATGGGTTGCCTTCGGCGTTCTGTACGGCGTCATCGGGCGCTGGAGTGTGGACTTAACGCCACAGTTTCTCAGACTCCCCCTCACATCGAGGGATCTGATCGTTGGCCTGGTGGAGTTCACCAAGGGTGTGCCGCCCCTCCACGCACTCTTTACTGTCGTGTACTATCTCGGCTTCGCCGGTTCCATAGCCCTTATCGTTGCTTACCTCCTGCTGTATCTGAGGGATCTAGAGGCGTCCGACCGGCTGCTTGCCCGGTATCTGATGGCGTATGCGTCGCGGGCTCGGTATACCTGATAGCCCACATCTACGCTCCGCATATAGTCTACAACCTGCCCGGCTACACCTCCAACAATACCCTCCTGACGAGGCAGGAATTCGTCCTCCCCTCCCTTCACAACACGTTCATAATGATAAACATAATCACCCTGTGGAAATACCGGAAGCGCCTCGGCGGAAAGGTCCTGATACTCACGAACAGCCTTATACCGTTCGCAACGGTGTTCCTGGGGCACCACTGGATCTACGATGTCATTGCCGGCTTCCTCCTTGGTATTGCCGTGTCAAAGACCTCCTGGGAATGGAGCGCAAGGATATCCGAGGTCATATACCGGTGGGAGGTTTCCTCGCTCCAGAGGGTCACCGTCTTAAACTTCCTCCTCGCGGTCATAGTCCTGATAGTGGCGGCCGATCCCGCCAGGGCCCTGGCCATCTTCGGGGGGCTCCTTGGTGGTCCCTGAGAAAAGCTTATAAACTCCCCGCTGGTCTTTAACATCGGGTGCCGGGGTAGCCTAGCTCGGCAGGGCGGCGGACTCGTAATCCGCAGGTCGCGGGTTCAAATCCCGCTCCCGGCTCCACAACCGTCCTTCCCTTCTAAAAGCCACGCTTTTGGTCGAAAGCCGCTGTAAAATGGCGTCTTCTATGTAACGGCTCCTATTATAAGTGGCTTTATCGAGCATTTCGATGACCTGCGGACTAAGTGTGATGTGAATTGGTATACGTGCTCTTTTCGGCTTCCTCTTGACCATTTCAAGGCCCTCCTCCGCCCAATATTGTGTGGCCACACGTGGCCACATGTGGCTACACTGAGGTAATACCTGCGGACTGGATATAGCCATTGCGGTCATGATAATCACCAGAGTTCCTCGGCTTTTCCAATCTTGAAGAGCCAGAGCTTCGAGAGATACTCTAACCTATCACAGAACTTCTTGGAGAGGATGTACGTGTTGTAAGCCCCACGACCAATGAGGCCAAGGGCCTCCATGCGTTTCATGACGCGGAAGTAGAGGTAATGCTTCTCTGGAGGGAAGAGCTCTCTGTACTCTTCCCAACCCATGCGTTTGTTCTTTTTGATGTACTCTACAATCTGTTCGGCCATTTTGCGGGCTTCTTCACTTTCAAAGATCACGTCAAAAATGTCTCCCGGCTGTTCATAAGTGGGGAGTTTCAGGGTCACGACATCAGGCAGGCGCCTTTTCCTCGGCATACTTACACCACCTCAGTTATTAACTGCGAGGGAATTCACATTATTCTTCAAGTTGTGGTGAGCGAGTTGGGGGAGAATACTGCACCGTGGTGCAAGTATTCTGGATTTGTGCCGTTTCACCTTGTGGTCACACGGGAAAGTTTTTGGAAAGAATGATAATAACGCGGTGCTGTTATTATCGCTGTTAACATACGTATGAAAGTTAACGCTAAGCACCCTGTTTCACCTCGTACCGGTAAATACTCTTTCCTGGAGGAACAAGAAGTGGGTCGAAACCCTTCAGCTTTGAGTACGGTGCTGGAAGCTCTGAAATTGCGAGCTCAAGCCAACCGCGCTCATACGAATACTCAATGTCAACAACATAGATTTTGCTCCCGAACTGCATCCACGCAACAATGTACGTCTCCCGAGTCTCATAGCTGTAAGTGTAAGTAACGTCGAGGGCTCTTTTCCTGATAAAGCTCGGAAGGCGCCGCTTTTTCCAGTTCCTGACAACAGCATTTTTGAAACCCTCAAACTCATTCATCGCCCCGTCACCTCACACCCGCCCAATTGGTTCGTCCCGACCCTCAACGAAAACCGGGCCGTGGACGAACATGCCACTTTCATCGTAGAGTTTCTTCTGCATCTTCCTCACAAATTCGAGGAGTTCATCATCGCTGAGGCCCTCTGGAGCGTCAAAGTAAAACTCGTCGTATGTTACTGGCACTTCTATCTCGCCGAAAGGTCTCAAGACGTCGGTTCTGGCTCCAGTCTCAATCACTATTACCACCCTCACCATCACCCCATCACCTCCCCAAGACGCCCTCCATTATCCTCCTCAGCTCGGTAAAGTCCTCAGCCACCTGGACGCTCTCAAGCGGTATCACAGCGTACAAGTCCTCCGCCGAGGTCCCCTCGTACTTCCGCTCCAAGTCAGCCCAAACATCGTCAACTTTGAACACTGCAAACTTCTCACCGGCCCAAATGAAGTAAAACAAAGGCACGCTGAAGCGCCTTGAGAGCCTCTTTAGCCTGAGGAACTGGTAGCCGTTCACTTCAATCATGCCATTCTCCCATGCACGCTGAGCAACCCGCCAGCTCTTCCGCTTCAACTCGAAGGCTGCAACAGGCTCTCTCGACTCCTTGTCAAAAGCTATGGAATCCACATCATAGAGGGCAAACCCACCAGGGAACAGGTACTCGATCAAGTCACTGAAGAGGTACCTGTTCTCCATGTCGAGGAGAGAGCGGCGCATATAATCAAAGAACGGTTTGTAAATGGGCTTTCCGGCGTCGGCGGAAAGCCTGACCATCTCGGCCCGAGCTGCAGCCATCAGACCACCTCCACATAATCGTCGTAGATCGTCCTCACGTGAAAGTGCCTACGTAGAATCTTCTTCCAGTCGAAATCCCTGCCAGAATCCCTGAAAGCATGAACAACGACTCGCCTTCCTTGCTCAAGCTCATAGCGAATGAGCCTCACTACATAAGTAACTGTGACCCACTCCCTACCCATGAGATTGCGCTCGTTGAAGCTGAACATACTCTTCAACTGAGAGCCGCTGATGCCGAAGTCCCTCACGAGTGAAATCGGTGCGGACCCATCGACGCGGGCCGGGTTCGGCGGGTCCGTGAAGAGGACATCATGCTCAAAGCGTTTGACAGCATGCATTGCATCAACGCGCCAATACAGCGCGAAATTCTGAACTTCTGAGAGTTGCGGGCGAAGGTACTCACTCCAATCCTCTATATCCGAGCCGACAACAAACCTTGCACCGGCCCGGGCAGCGGCATAGACGAGCGTGCCAGTGCCGGCAAAGGGGTCCAGCACAACCTGTCCGTCCAAGCCTGCCAGCTCCGCCGCCCGCAGTGCATCTCTCAGCGAGGTCTGTTGGGGGTGGAGACGATAGAGAGCCGCAACCATCACTCGTCACCCCCAAGGAGGACCTCCATGACTTCCCGCATGATGTCCTTGCGGTAGGTTCTCTGAAACGCCTGAACGCGCTTCTTCAAGCCCTGCGCCGCCGCGAGGATTTTTCTGCGCTCCTGCCGCTCCCTTTCAGAGTAGAGTTCCAGAGCCGTCTGGAAGCTCATACTCTCACCCCCCGGTGCCAGGTCACCTTCCAGGTCCAGTTCGCCCTCAAGGCGCCCACGTGATGACGTGCGTCCGGCTCGAGGGGAACGCGACAGGAGGAAGGCCAACCTCCTCCCGGACCATATTCCACATCTCCTCAGGGCCAGGAACATACGGGTCGGCCGGGCGCCGCAGGTAGTGCAACTCCACGTCCCCGCGAATGCTGAGCACGTCGCTGCAGTTCGCCGGATCCTCGCACTCCATGCTGAGCTTCCACGAGCGCGCCCACGGCGTGAGGTAGATGTGGTGCAGGCCCCTGCCGGGGCGAACCTCGAGCATGTAGTAGTCGAACCAGCCGTCGAAGTCCAGCTAGCCTCGGGGTGCTCGAGGAGTAGGTGGGCGGTGAGAGGGGAGAATTCCTGACGGAGAATCATGAGCGGCCCCCCGTCCTGGTCGAAGAATTTTCGACCTGGTCGTCTGCGATGCCAATCCACTCGACATCATAGTGCTCCTCGAGGTACCTCAACTCCTCAGGACTTTCCACTCTTCTCGTGCCTATCAGAGAATATGGCTCTCCCTCATGCCCCTTCTTCCAGAGCTGGACTATTACGCTCATGCCCTCACCTCCTCTAACAGTTTGATGATGTCGTCAATGTTCTTCTCAGAGATGATGACGCCCTTGTTTTCGAGTGCATAGTCCGTTGCCTTCAAGACGTTGTCAAACTCCGTCAACTCCGCAATGTTTCCTGCCGGCGTGTACGTCGTCAAAACAAACCATCTCTTTTTCATGCCCTCACCTCCTCAGCGCCTCCGCAGCGATGCGGATCTTCTCCTCAGCGTCCTTCCAGTTCTCGGCCTCGACCTTGAGCTCGAAGGAGTCCTCAACCATGTCAACGTAGCTCATGCCATACTCCTCTATCGCATCGTCCTCATCCATCCATTCCCCATCTATCTTCACAAAGGTGAATGAGTACTCACTCATGCCCTCACCTCCCTTCTTTCAATCCTCTTCAGCAGGTCCTCCAATGCATCCGCGTAGCCAGACCAGTAGGCCGCGTTCTCCTTCTCGCCGCGAGCAGAGAGGGAGAACGCCGTGTCCCTGGCAATCTGGAGCTCGCGCTCGACGTACTCAAGCAGGGTCGGCACTTCCACGGGCTGCTCTAAGGCAACATCCAGCTTGCGCTTCTCCGAAGCGACCCAACTCCAGAAGTCCGCCTCACTCATGGCTTTCGCCTCCCGTCAGGCTTACAAGGTACTCGTCAACCTTCTCAACAGCCTCACCGAGAGAAACAAGAAGCCTAATGCCCTCGTCCTCCATCCTCAGCACTCCCCTCTCTTGAAGGAACCTGAAGAACCACTGTAGTGACCTGAGCGCGTAGTGATAGAAATTGTACGCGACCTCGTTTGGCAGAGGATCCCTAATATGATTAAAGAGGGCCCGTGAAAGCTGAGTTGTTGTAAGCAACATTACGTTGAGGCGCTTCGCGTCATTCCATCCGACTATTACCCCTCCCTCTTCCTTGTCCAGCCTGCCCCTACGAAAAGCCGCCTTAGTGAATTCTTCAACCCTATTCAGGATCGTGACAGGCGGCACGTTCGAGGTTGGAATCAGGTAAACGACATCAACTGGCTGATCGAAGACCTTCGGAAGCCAAGACGGGTAATCTGGCATCCTCGGCACGGCGGAACGGAACTTGACAAGGCCGTGGGCGGCAAACTCCACAATGTACCTCTTGACCTGGTCTGGATACACTGCCCTCCTCAGCACCATCATCTCAAGGAACCACTCCGGGAGCGGCACTTGGGCAAGCTCTTCGGGCAAGAGCTGGCCCCACTCCATGATTTCGCCGACGACAGCACCATAGAGGTCAAAAATCCTTGGCCTGCTCATCCCTCCTCCCTCCTCAACCATACGCGGAACAGCTTGTAGCTCGACTCGACCGAGCGAACAACGAAACCATCACTTTGCAGAGATTCAACCGCCTTCAGGAAGCCCTGGAAATCCTCCCACGAGGCTGGCGTTGTGAGGCTCAGCACCACGGCACCGGGCACCTCGGAAGGCTTGGTAATGCTGACCTTTTCGGGCAAAACTTCAGTCATGCGCTAACCCTCCCGTAGTACCTCCTAACTGAAAAAGTCGAGAACGGAAAACTCTGCTTGACCATGAAGCGGGCTTTTTCTTCCGCTTCCTGTCGAGTCCGAGCGAGGATTACGATTTTCCTGGCGGTTTTCCCGCTGATAGTCACCAGCCAGGGCTTTACCACCGGAGGACGACCACGCTTCCCCATTCACAATCCCCCCGTGACCTGAAGGAAGAACAACTCCTCCTCAAGATCGTCGAGCAACTCCATGGCCAGCCAGCGCTCTTCCTCGTCCGGACTCTCCAGCATCTCCAACAACTCCTCCAAATAGCCAGGCTCAGACATCGGCCTTCACCTCCTCCGCTTCATGGCAACGTAAACCGTCCCATCCACCACGCAGAACCACGTGGCGGAATTCTCCAGCACCGGCACGCCTGCCATCCTGGCAATCCTCTCCACGTCACCCCTAGACTGGACTTCCACCCTGGCCCGAAACTCCCGCGGGAACGCGGGACCAACAACCACAGCCCTCATTCCGAACCACCTCATGCGCGCGATTCGCCCAAATAAACGATGTTAAACCCCTCAGCAACCGCCTTCTTCCGGTCCAGAACCAGCTTATCGCCCGCCTCGAAGACCACGCCCTTAGTCTTTAGAACGTCCAGAGCCGTCCTAAGGATAGTCTCAGGAATCCTCGTCTGCTCAGCCAGCTCCTCAAAGGACAGCGGTTGCATCGCCAGAACGTTCACGACCTCGTCCAGAACGCTGAAAACCTCGGCCCCATACTCCTCCCGCTCCATCGGCGCGACCTGGTCAAGGAAGTCCTGGAGAGGAACAACGGCGACGCGGTAAGAACGTCCATGTAGTTTCTTGAAAGTGTATGTCCAATCCATGAGTCTGGAAAGGTCTTGGAAGCTGTAGATGTCGAGGTCCTTCTTGTCAGCCTTCAAAGCATCGAGGAGGCTCCTGAAGATGATAACCTCGCCGTCCCTGAGATAGAAATACTCGCTGTAATTCGCCCGGAGAACGTACTCAACGCGCTCGCGGATGTAGTCAGCCCTGTCCTCGAAGCTCTTCTTGACGTTCTTGAGGTAAAGCTCGTTGAAGTGCCTCCTAAGCCACGTCGTCACGTACTCAACCTTCTCGGCCTCAAGCTCCTCGATGAAGTTCTCCTCAAGGCTTGCCTCCCTGAGCCACTGAGGAACAGGCAGACCTGCGTAGGAGTACACTGCCCTAACAAGAAGCTCCGCCAGATCAATCCAGTGGTTGTCGAGGAGCTTAGGGTCAGCCTTCACGAGGTTGAAAACAAACCTGCCGATTGCCGAGAGGACGCCCATCTTTGGCACAATCTCGCGCTCAAACCTCCCCTGAGCCTCCTTCGGAATCTTGTCCACCTTCGTGAACTCGACGGTGAGAAAACGCCTCCTAATGGCCTCGTTCCGAGGAGCACTCATATTGGCCGTGAAAACGAACGTGGCCAGCGAGGGGTAGATTTTGATTGAGCCCTTGTAGCTCTTGAAGCGGAAGAGGTACTGCTCCGGAGCGTTCTTGAGCAAGTTGAACAGGTTGTCGTCCTCGTCGCCCCTGTTGAGGGAGCGGAAGAGGTTGGCCGCCTCGTTCAGAATGAGGACACTCGCCCTTGAGGCAATCAGCTCACTGAGAGTGTAGAGGCTCCATGAAGCACCTGAGGAGGTGAACGGAGAGGACCACATCTCCGCGATGACCCTTCCAACGCTGTGGGTCTTGCCGGTTTGAGACTCTCCTATTAATAATAAGTAAGGAATCCAGCGCCGCTTCTCGTTGTAGACCTTGTATGCGTAGCCAAGGCCACCCACGAGCGCCCATTTAATGGCCCTGCCGAACTTGTAGGGCCAGCTCTCGCGCCACGAGGTTTTGTTCACAGTCCTTGATATCTCGTCGAGCAAAAGGAGAGCCTCTTTGACTTCCTCGGGTGAGGGCATGCTCGTGGCGAAGTCATACGCCTCAAGCTGGCCTGTATTGGGGTTCCAGTAGATGCCAGGAGCCATTGGGCGGTCTTCGACACGGAGGGCGTTGAGGTAGCGGGCGAGGGTTAGAATCGTGTCAATAGCCTCCTTTGCTAGAGGCTCGCTGGAGAACAGGCCACCGATTTCCTTCAGCCTGTCAAGGAGCTCCACCGCCAAAACAGGCTCAAGCTCCTGAATTACCGGGCCCTTCCAGCTGTTGAGTGCGACAGTCCACTGGTAGAGGATTGGCGGGCTCCTTCCGAGTTCCCTCGCGGCGAGTTCGAGAGTGAAGTCTCTGAAGGCCCGTATCTCAATGGGCACGAGGTTAAGGATTGTCTGCTCGTGGATTGGAACTTCCTCAACAACAGGCTCACCCGTGGCCTCGTCCTTTACAGGCTTGCCCTCCTCGTCCACGACCTTTCTCCTAATGATTCTGTGGAGGATCACACGGGGCCTGTGATAGTCGAGAATCCAATAGTATCTTCCTCTGCGCTTGAAGATGACGGTGTAGAAGTCAATGTAGTCGAGCGGGTAGCCCCTGAACTCGGCTGGAAGGTAGTTCTCGTCCTCTAAGGTTCTGGCTTCCTTGAGCAGTTCCTGGAAGGCCATGAGGAGCGGTGAGGTTTCGATGTAGATTCTGACTTCCTCCTGGTCCATGAGTCTTCGCCTCGGTTAGGTTTTTATCTCGGGCAGAACGTGGGAGAGAAGTTCCCGCAGGGTTTCGTCTTCCGTCACTTTCCGGCCTTTCTCCATGAAGAGCTTCCCGCGGTAGCGCTGGAAGAGCTGGTACGTGTCTTCACGAACCGCAATACTCTTGTATCCCTCGCGAGGCATTGCGACCACCGTACGTTATCTAAGTACAGTACTTAATTTTAGTACAAACTATAAAAGCTTTTTGTGGTTATTCTTGACTAACATTATACAAAATTGAGAACTCATTAAGGAAGGGCCACATAAGGTTACACCAAGATGTATGTGACCCCATGTGACCCTTGTGACCAGGGCTTATTTTCCTTCTTTTGGCGAAAAAAGCGATTTAAACCCCACTTTAAGGTCACAAGGTCACACGCCAGAAAAACACCCCCCCTTATTATTTTGTTTTTTGAGGATTTTTGCTTTGAAATTGAACATATGTTCAAAATTAGGTTAATCTAACCAAGAAAAAACACATATAGGGTGTTTTTAGGGACAAAAATCATGTGACCTAAACTCCTCTATGATTCTTTCTTTTTTGAAATAAAGGAAAATAAGGGTAGGGTCACATAGGTCACACGAGGTCACATTGGGTCACATGCGGATTATGTGACCTTTTCGACAACTTTGGTTAGTAATTAAATTAAGAAGTCAAAAAATAAGCACTCACACTTTGAAGTCAAACTGGATAGTGTTCCTTTCATCCTCTTCGGAGATGATGGCATATCCTTTTTTCAAGAGGTCTTGTACATATTTCTCGAATACAATCCTTCCTTTTAGAACCTCTTCTGGTTTAAAGAACTGGACTAAAAGAATTTCCAGGACATCTTTTTTGATTTTTATATCCATTTTTCTAATGAGTTCTGCTGGAATGACTCCTTGGCCAGTGATATTTAGTTTAATTATCACTACTGCCCTTTTCGTTGGCTTCTTGGTCTGTTGGTCGAGTTTGCGGACGATTAGTTCGAGGTAGTCGCCTTCTTCGATGCCGAAGACTCGGCGGGTTTCTTTGGGAATGGTGATTCGGCCTTTGGTGGTGGGTTGGGCGTGAAATTTCGCTAGTGGTTCGATGATTTTAGTATTATCCTGTTCGGCCATGATGTGGGCCTCCTGTCTTAACAGTGTCCTAAAGTATGTGTTTGTTATTTATTAAATTACTCACTTAGGGAAATGTTTGCTTGGCTTAGACTAGGAGATGGAAGGTTTAAACTTTTTCCACTAAAGGAGCTGGAGGTTTCCTTTGATTTGGGACTCCATTGTTGCCAGGTATTTGTCCCAAATTTTATCCTGTGTATCTTGTGGGAGGTCTCTTAGGACTTTATCCAGGGCTTTACCATTTAGATCATCGAGTTTTCTGATTAGTGTCATCACTTGCAGTAGGTGTTTGTAGTCTTGGGGTTCTACATACAACGAGTGAAGGTGGGAGCATTCCTTTTTCTGGTCTTTGCAGTAGTATTTTTTGGCCATTACGATGAAGTAGAGGCTGTTTCCGAGGCATTGTATTTCCATGAGGTAGAAGATGTATTTGCCTCCAGAGGTTCCGTCGGGGTTTTGTGCTATTCCTAAGAGCTCGGCGCGGGCTATTTGCTCTGAGATTAGGGTGATGTAGTCTTCGTAGGGTTCGTCAAATTCCCATTCGATTAATTGTCTTAGGTGGTCCACGATGTCAATGGTGTATCTTTTGGACTTGGAGATTTGGGCCCATACTTCGAATATTTTCCTCATGGTTTCACCCCATTCCCTTAGCTTTCTGAACCTAATTGCGAGGCTGTCGCTGTTTCTGTGGTAGTATATCCTGTCTAAGACCAGCCCACCTTTCCAGGCCGTGTTTTCTATCTCTCTGAATTCTTGGCCGGAAAGGCCTCCGTGGATGTGGATCTCTATGCCTCTGTCCCGAACTCCTACATGCCCTTTGGTAGAGACTATATGGGAGATTATATCTTGAACATCTCGTATAGAATACATAGTGTCACCTCAACCCAAAGTAATACTTTTGAGGTTAATAAGATTTTGGGCTCACTATCCTCATCATCAGCAGAATAATCTCGCCAAAGGTTCGATGATTTTAGCCTGGTTCTCGGGCATTGAAGGGCCTCCGTGGTAGTATTAGCGAATAGCTAATTTGGAAATTGCCCGGAAAGTATTAAAACATTTTGCGGGTTGTAGGAGGGAGTGTGAGAAATCTAGACGGGAGGCAACTTCCCTTTTTCGGATAGGTTGTTGATGGCTTTGTCTAATAGGGGGATGTATCTCTCGATTTTAGCGACTCTTTTTTCAGCGTTTTCTAACCGTTTAGTGCTTATGGGCAAGTCGAGTTGGTAGTCGGAGTCTGTCCTGTCCTTTTTGAGTTGGTCTAAGTTGGTTATCAGGTCTGTTAAATCTCTTATAATATAGTCTTCGACTTTGAGAGTTTTCAGTGTTATTACGATTTTTGCCAGATACGTTCCGAGTGCACTATGTACCGAGCCTTTGGTGAGTTTTTCTTTGGTTTTTTGTCTTTTATCGTACTTGAGTATTATTTCATCCCTAAGATGGAGGAAGATGTAGTAATAGTATCGGCTGATTTGGGTTCGGATTTTTGCTTCAGCATATAGTCCAGGGTTGAAGTTGTCCAAGCGGGTTGCTAATTCTCGGAAGTCCTGCGCTTTCATTTCGGCTCCCTTAGGGGTATTCTAAAACTATCTGAGTGAGGAGAGCACTTGGATCATCATGCTTGGTTAGGAGTTCGTATTTCAGTTGGGAGATTATTTTGAGTATGGTGTTTTCTTCTCTTGTACTTAGCGAATGTGAATACTTGAGAACTATTGTGGGGGTTGTGCTATTCTCAGGGTCGACTTCTAGGATAATTTTTTGGGGTATGTATCTTGTTGGGAGTCTCTCAAGTAAGTGGAGTGTTGTTATAAAAGTGCTATATTGAACGTTCTCTGGTAATTGTAGGAATTCCTTACTGATACTAGCTTGGAGCGAAGCCTCTAGCGGTTTAATACCAATGTATATTATGTTCATGATAGCGTTTTTTATTTTCTCGAATGGGTTGGAGTATGTGATCGGTGGGAAAAATATGCCATTTTGATGTATGACTGTTTCAGGTGTTGTCATTGAGTGCCCTCCTTTTGACAGGTTTTATCTATTTCTTCAAGGATTTTAGCGATTTCTTTTAGCCGCTTTCCAACGTCAATCTTTTCTTCGGGAGGTAGGTTGTTTAAGTTTTGGAGTTTATTGGAGATTGTTATCATCTCAAACATGGCTACTGCAAGTTTTTTGATAATCTCTGGATCAGTGTCCTCTATGCGATTTCTCAATTCATCCCAATCAAAGAGTTTTGTTAGGTCTATTTGATCGGGCTTCTTGCCATAAATTTGTTCAGAGAGCTTTTCAAGCTCACCATATGAGATTAACATTTCTCCAGTATTTTTGAGAAAGTTTAAGAAAGTCTGATCGTACTTCTCTTGTAGCTCTTTCGAAGGGCCTTCCATCTGTGCACACCAATTATTATGGGATACACTTTTATTAAATGTTTTATGTGTCCATAAGAGTCCACTAATGGATTTATGTGGCCCTCTTCCACACTCACGTGAAACTTCGCCAGTGGCTCGATGATCCTGTCGCTAGGTTCGCCCGCCATGTTGCCCGCCCCTGTCACCATGATTGTTATGATGTTCTTTATTTAATTAAATAAAGATTGCGAAAAATTCTCTGCTGAGGGAATTTCTCGAGGTGCTGGTTTCAGTGATTTTTCAGTTTGTTGAGTGATATTGCCAGGAAATGTGAGATAATGGATAAAGAAAAGGAGTAAGGATTTCACTTGACGTAGAGCATTAGGACCAAGTCGTCTAGAGACGGTGCGACTTCGATGTGGTATTTTGAGTATTTTGCTAGATCATTTCCGACTCCTGAGCCAGAAAGCAGGGCGATCAGCATTCCTGTCGCGAATTCTTTGTGGAATGGCTTGCTGTAAAAGAAGTCTCCAAAGGTATATGTGTATCTGTAGACCTTAGCCTGGTAGTCGTACTGAAGATTGGGGTCGTGTTTGTAGTTATATCCCTGTTGTTTCATTGCTTGGCCAAACAGCGCGTTCATGTCCTCCTGGAGTTTTTGGAGGTTCTGTGCTGTTAGGTACATCCCGCTCTTGTGGAATTGAGAGTCCCACTCTGCCCTTTCTTTGATTGGGATGTATCGTTTTTCGACCATGATTTCGCCCGTCGGCTGTTTCTTGATCCGGTACATGATAACATCGCGGATTTCGAAGTGCCCATGCATTGCTGCGAGTCTTTCATACTGTGTAAACGGTAGGGGGAATGGGTATGGCCAGAGTGTGGTGTAATTGATGTCCTCATAGTAGAAGCCCGCTTCCACGTCGAATTTGGTCTCGTTTTCAATCGCATAGAAGATGTAAGCCTCATCGAAGATATTCAGGAAGAATCCAGTATATAAGAGTGCAATGTCAGCTCTGGAACCTCCTTTGCTTTCTAGGGTCTCGAGTGGAGCTTTGATATCATAATAATGCCCGATTTCCATACTTCTGTTTTCTTTAACATCGTCTATTGCGACGGTTACCGTGCCGTAGCTCAGTGCATAGTACACTTTCTCACTTGGTGTTGTTGCTTGGGGAGCTATGGTGGACTGAAGCATTTGACCCAATTGCTGTAGTGTGCT
The DNA here is from genome assembly GCF_001484195.1 of Thermococcus celericrescens. Classification (NCBI taxonomy): domain Archaea; kingdom Methanobacteriati; phylum Methanobacteriota; class Thermococci; order Thermococcales; family Thermococcaceae; genus Thermococcus; species Thermococcus celericrescens. Next base: position 31,330 of record NZ_LLYW01000013.1, on the reverse strand, counting down.
AGGAGTTAGGGCACAATAAATGGCTTTCTCGAAATCTTCCCTCCAGTTGTTGCAGCTTTCAGGTTTTGGAACTGTTTGCCATGTGGTTTCATCTTTGTCTACCTGTGTCAATGTAGTGCTTGTAGTATCCGTCATTTGAGTTGAAGTTGGAGAGGTGCTCGTAGCCGTTGGAGCCTTGCTATCCTCTTCCGGCCCGACTGTTTTAGTAACTGTAATGGTTTTGGTCCCCCCACTACCGATGCACCCGCTGATTATTGAGGCCAGGAGCACTATCGCAAGGCTTAGCGCTAGGGCCTTCCTCCGCATGGCATCACCACTAATAGTATGAAAGAAGGATAAAAAGCCTTTGGTGTATTTGTCTCTGGCGCGAGTACCGCAATGCTCTTATACATGCTCGTAATATGGGTATTGCATTGTCAAAAAGAGCGGAGGAGGGCCCTGGATGAGTGATGAGATACCTAGTTTGAAGAAGGTTGCTGAGCCGAGGTCGTTGAAGCCCCCTTCTGGAATTAGAGTGAGTAAGCGCCGCGTCAGGACGTGGGGAGTGCTATTGGCATGGTTTATGATAGGATTGGTCCTCTTCGGGGTTGGAATGGCATATTGGAAGGATTATTCTCCTGGTCCGAGCAAGAGTTATTATTTCACGGTTCTTCCCAAGGACATGAGGGAATTACAGTGGGAAACAAGCGGTGAATCCTACCTCGTGATAAATGGAACTGTGCAGGGGGGCAACAATGACATCCGTGTGTTTGTCGTGGATGCAGGCACGGGGCAAACGGTTAAGGATTATGGGAGGCTCATAGGCCAGTTTAGCATTGAATTCAAGCCCCCCCGCGAGGGTAAGTACATCATAAAGTTTGACAACTCTTTCAGCACGCTTATCTCCAAGAAAGTGGCAGTGGTTGCTCAGGTTTACACTCCGGACGTCAACTGGTGGGCCCTTGAAATGGCTTTTGTGGGCATAATCATTGCGGTGCTCATGATAGTTCTTATGATAATCGGAAACGCGCCGATATTGACGATAGACGACGGAGAGGCTGTCTATGAGTTTCAACCGTGGTATTGGGGCAAATTGAAGATAAGAGTCAATGGCATAGAGGTGCCCGAGAGGGTAGATAAGCATGCGGCCTTCAAGATTGGCCCTAATGATGAGCACACGCTCGAGATTGAGCGGAAGTTCTCCTGGACGTGGACCTGGCAGTGGATCTTTAAGGTCGATGGTCGCGAGGTCGGTCGGTTGCCGTGAGGAAACCTTTATATATTTGTTGGGTTTATCTATAGGCGAGCCCGTGAGAATGATCGGGCGATGAGCCGCATGAGCATGAAGTCCCGTTGGGGACGGAGTTGGCGGGCCCTTTGAGTGGTGGCCCTGGCAGATCCTCATGAAGCCGGGGACGCACCGTGAGAAGGGCGTCACAATATTCCTCTTTTACGAAGTTCTTTTTTGAGAGCGTTAGGATTTGGGTTCTTTTCATGGATCTCTCTGCTTATGTATGCAATGTTGTCGGTGAGAAGAACCACGTGGCGGAATTCCCACCTTCCCTTAGCAACACTCTCTTTGAAGACGTTTTTCCGGCTCTTATACTCTTTGAGCTTTTTGAGAACGGCATCATCCACTATGAGGACTCTAATCTCCTTATCCAGGTTCATTATTTCATCTTTGATCTCGTTGAAGAAGGGTGTCACGATAACTCGTTTGAGGAGTGGCTTAATGCTATCAAACCTTTTTGGGAATTTCGCGATGTAGTTCCTCTTTTCTTGTTTTCTAAGTTCTGCAATGTGCTTAAGCCAACCTCCACGTTTTCTGAGTTCACCGAGATTATTATAATCTATCTCAACGAGGGCATAGATTGTTCTTTTCTCTCTGCTCCTGTCCACGGAGATCACGAGTGTCTTCATTCCATCACCAGCCAGCTCGGCCTCTTCTCCTCTGGAATCAGCTCGGCCAGCTCTCTAATCTCTTCTGGAGTGAGGATGTAAACTTCCTCTGGAAGTTTGGCTTTGGAGGGAATGTAGATAAGCCTCTGCTCGACGTTATAGATTTTGCCCCTCTTTTTCTGTCTCTTGATTTGCTTGCGGACCTGAACCTTGAGCATTTTCTCCACCGTTATACTGTAGAAGGCTTTACCTTATAAAGTTTTCTACGGTAGAAAAGGAAGAAGTTAAGGTTTAGACCTTAGCACTCCCGGAAACATATCCTCGTTCTCTTCGATGATTCTTTTCAAAAGCACTACAGCCTCGCGGATGTTCTCCTTGACGTCGGGCTGGAACGAGTACTCCTCCGCTGTCTTCAGTCTCCGGAGCACGAGGAGCATCAGCGCCGAGTTAGTTCTGTCGGTGATGGAGATGTAACGGCGCTTTCCACTGCTCTTCTTTTGCTTCTTCTCTTCAACGGCTACCGCTTCATCTTGAGGGAGCTCTTCTTGAACTTCAACGGTTTCCTGCTGTTCAATTATTTCCTTGAAGAGATCCTTTGCAAGGACCTTCTGTCCGTCCTGTGGAGGGGTGGTTGGTTCAGCTACCTCACTCATATGTTGAATTCCTCCCAAATGTCTTTCTCTCCTCTGCTAAGGATGATTTCTCCACCTTCGGCCACCTTGAAGCGCTCTTCTTTCTTCTTCTGGTTCTTGGTCTTCTCGATGAGCTGGTAGCTCTTGACGAACGGGTTAATGTCCAGAGCCGTGTTCACGAGCGAACCGGTCTTCTTGAGCACGTTATCAATCAGGGCCTCGAGCGTCTGGCTCTTCTGGTAGATTGCATAGAAGGCTGCTATTTGCTCCTCGCTCAGTTCTGGAGGCATTGCAAAGTCGCCCCACACCGTGCTCATTATCCTAGAGGTCTCCACGATTATCGTTGTATCCATGGCAGAGAGTGGGGCGAACTGTGGGAAGGTCCAGAGGAGCTTCTGTTGTGGCCCTCTACCAAGAACCCTAGCAAGGGACAGAAACACTTCATCAAGCCAGCTTGGCGGCCTTGGAGTGTAGGCAATCACGAGCATGTTGTTGGGAGCTATCGCAACGCCCTGGACGTAGCCAAGGGTTACGATCTCTTTCACCATGCTGTCGCCGCTTTTGAATTTGTAGTAAACCTTCAGAACTTGGTGGTGAGTTCTCACAAACTTTAGGGACCGGACGGCCTGTTTCTGCCTCCAGTCCTGGAGGACTGGCTTTTCCTCGTGCATCAACTTCTGTTCGGTCTGTTCGGCCCGCTCAAGGACCTTCTCTTGGAGCCCGCTTTGGGGTTCGATATAATAATTCCTCCTTGGAAGGCCATCTTCTCTTTTCTTTTTCCTCCTCAACCACTCGAGCACCTCAACTCACCTCACAGGGTTTGTGAAGGGCGGAAATGGATCCGCTCGGTGAAGAACTTGTTATAAATGAAATACCCGCGCCCGCGGTACTTCCTCTTCAATTCCTCAACTTCCGAGGGCGAAGAAGCAACGATACGCTCAAAGCTGACGTCAAAATCAGGAACGACCTTTTTCAGGAGCGTGTAATCGTCAGCTGAAGCGAGAGTCCCGAGAATGGCGATGTGGCTGGCTCCGTATATGAGTTCAGATGGGAGGGAGTGCAAGTACTGTGTGGCGGCGAGAAAGTTCACCTGGTTGGAACGGCCTTCTCTGAAGAGCTTGGCGGCCATTGCCTTGCCCCACCGGGAGCGGAGGTAATTCTGGATCTCATCGCCAGCGATGAAGACGGCCGTCTCCTTCTCCTGGACGTATTCGTTCAAAACCCACTCTACGACTTTCTTGAAGATGATGTTCTTTGCGCTCTCGGTCAGGTCGGAGTTCTGGCTAAAGTCAATCACGTTGATTTTCGTGTTGTCCAACTGCTCGAAGAGGTCCTTGCCACTCGTTTTTAGCCAACGAACCTTTTTGAGGCTCTTAGCAACGTTGTAAACGCCCCATAAGCTCGTGGGTGGCTTCTTGTTCTCCACCTCGAGAAACTCAAGCATTTCATCGTAAATCCTCTTGGCTTCAAAGACCAGCTCGTCAGGATCCCTGGCTTTTTCCTCGTCCCACGCGGACTTGATTATCTGCGCGTAAATGGTGTTGGGGTTGATGTTGACTACCTTGGCCACGTCCTCGAAGTCCAGGCGCTCGTACTTGAGGAAGGTCGCAATGACCTCGGTTTCTGGCCCCGAGTCAAGGGCAATGTGATGCGGGTTCCGCGTCGGGTTGAAGACAAACCTGCGAATCGGGAAAGCTTGAGGCTTTATCCCGAACAGGCTAAAGAGGGTGTGCTGTTTGTCGTACTTCAACCAGCCGAGGATATTTTCCCACCCGAGTGCAAAGTCGCCCATTAGGCCGAGCTGGCCCTCATAGGCAGGAAGTTCAAGCATCTGGATGTAAAGCTTAAGCTCGGTAACTTGGTCCATTCTGGCCCTAAGCCAGCCTTCTCCGCGCTCCCTTAAGAGCTGATAAAAGGTCCGCTTGACCAACTGTGCTTTTGCCCTGTCATACTTCCTCTCAAACACGATGATGAGAGGGGGTTCTTGATTTCGACCCCACCTAGTGTTCAGCCAGAGCTCTTGTAGGAATGCTTTCATTGTCGTGGACTTCTGGAACCCTGAAGGGCCAAGGAAGAGCACATGGTTCGCGTCGTCCTCATTTATGCCCAACCACCTGTCAAGGGTGTTTTTGCCGGTGTAGGGGTTGAAGATGCTTGAGACGCCTCGCCCTAGGTAAATCTCGTTTAGGCGTCCTTTAGTCACGGGTTCCCATGAGGCTGGATTGTTGCTAACATACTCCACGCTAACCCCTCCATTTCTTTACTGAAAATAAAATAACCCCTTTCACACACATAATGTTTTTACACGATTCCTTCCCTGCCGTCGGCCTTTTCCCCTCAAAACTCCCGCCTCCTCCTGTGTTATAGCTATGTTAACTCCCAACTCCTCTTTTTCCTGTACAGGCCGTATCCAATCAGCCCCACGACCACTAGGGCAAACACTATGCTCTTCAGCAGCACGGAGCCGATGAGCTTCTCCTTCTTCGCTTTCTCGACGTAGTCTTGCTCGCTCCCCTGTGCAGTCTCTTTCAGCAGGCTCTGAATCATCTTGCGGTATTCCTCGTTCTGCTGCTCGAGAAAGTCAGCCTTCGCCTTGACGGCGTTGTACTTGTTCGTCATGTTCGCCAGCTCGGCCTTTAGGGCGCGGTTCTCCTTTGTGAGGTTCACGAGCTTCGCGTTCAGCTCGGCGGTGTTGGGCTGGTTCTTCAGCTTGTTCTTCAGGTCGGAGACCTGTTGCTTGAGTTGCTTGTTCTCAGTCTGAAGGCTCTGAACCTGCTTCGAGAGCTTTTCATTCTCGCTCTTGAGCTGCGCGTTCTCCTGCTTCAGCCCGTCAATCTGCTTCTGATAGTCCTCTGTCGCATTGAATGTCACGGCAAAGGGCTTTTCGCTCGAGATGTCAATTACGCCGTAGCCGTTGAACTCGTTGAAGCTGATGCTCAGCCCTTCAAACTCGCCGTCCTCACCGGCTTTGAGCAGGCCGAGAATACTGCCATCATCTCTGACGATGAGGGCGAGTTCCTTAGTTGCGTTGTCCTGGTCGACTGTGATGGTGAGGTCCTCAATGTAGATGCTCTGCCTGACCTCGAGGCTCCCGCTCCACTTGTAGAATGATGCCGCCGAAGCTGACCCGAAGCCTATTATCATATATAATATAACAGGAACTAGTAACTTCATACCTCTGAAGCTCATGCTTCATTCACCTCTTTCACTACAATCGTCAGCTGTTCAGGGCTTTGGATTGTGATTTCCACCATGTAGACAGTCGTTCCGACAAAGTACTCCTTTCCAAGAATCGTGACGTTGCCGACAGTGATGTTCATTGGCTCCCAATAAACTCCGCTCGGCGTTATGAAGAAGAATTTGCCTTTTGTGAAGTCATAATCTGGCCGGATCGTGAAGTTCAGCTCTTTAATGACTAATTCTTCCCCTACTTGGACCTGTTCGGTGTACGTGTACAATGTTGGAGTTGAGGTGGGGCTGTTTGTCTCGTTTGATGTTGTAGTGTTGTTTCCTGGCAGGGGCAGGGTGTAAGTTTCGTTGTTGAAGTCTATGATGAGAGCGCCCCCGTCCTGCCTAATGCAGCCGGCCGAAGCCATTATTCCTGAAATCAACACTAGAACCATGAGAAAGTTCCAAATTCTCATGACCATCACCCCAAGAGGCCCTTCATCTTGACCGTTCCGGTTTTGCGATTGACGTAAGCGAAGCCTGTGAATATCTTGCTCCCGCCAGTGTGGAGGTAGACTTCAAAGACCCAATAGCGGTTCCCGTTCTCCTCTTTTTCCGCCAGAGACTTCTTCTCGGGCTCAAGATGGTAGCTGGAGTCGTATTCTTTCAGCTTCTTGTTGTAGCTCGCAAGGTAGTTCCTCGCGATCTCGTACGCCTGCTCCGCGGTGATTGGGTAGTCCTCGACATAAGCGCCCTGGACGATTGTTAAGTGCCCGTCGGCCCACAGAATCGTGTTGTTGGTGAAGATGTAGCCGCTCTCGGGGTAACCGAGTTCATAGAGTCTCTCTTTGAGCTCGTCGTGCTCGGCAAATGTCGAATAGCCGAATCCGAGCAAAAAAATTAGACTAACTATCGCAAACAGGCGTAGAATCACTCTGGAAAATGAAGGGGAGGAGCGGTGGGCGTACATTTCAGCCCACCTCAGCTCGAGGCCTGTTCGGTTATCTCGACTGGCCAGGTCGCGGTACTGTTGGTGAGGATGATGTACGGGTCGGTCTCGTTGTAGAGCATGGCCTTGTTGTTGCTCAGATCCTCAACGACGAAGTAGAGCGCGTAGTAGTGGCCGTCCGTAATGTTGGAGATGTTAAGCTCCGGGGTGGTGCTGTTCACGACGCTGAAGGTCGCGTTGGCCGGCAGGGTGTTGTTGGTCCCGAGGTCGAGGTAGTAGACGTAGTAGGTCGCTATGGCGTCGTTGTCAGTGGCGTTGAAGGTCAGGTCGAAGACGCCCGCGGTGCTGTTATAGTTGATGCTGACTGAATTCAGAGTCGGAGCGGTCGTGTCAGTGACAGTGATGCTCTGGACGTCACTTACAAGGATCTTGTCGGTGTCATAAGTGACCTCGACCTTGTAGTAGACGACATCGCCGAAGCTGGCCGGGATTTCAGCGCTCCAGGTGCTATTGGTTTCGGTTGCCGTGAGGGTGGTGTAGCTCGCGTTGTTCGGGTCGGCGACGTTGAGCGCGTAGAGAACCTGGACACTGCTGATGTTGAAGTGCTCCTCGTTCGTCAGGCTGAAGCTAACGGTCACGTGACCAGTCTGCTGATCGACGGTCGCCGCGAGGCCGCTCACGGCGAGCTGGTAGGTGGTCGCGTTGTCGGTCGTGGTGTTGTTCTCGTCGTTGAGCCAGCCGCTAAGGTCGAACCAGCCTCCGCCGCTCTGGTGGCCGTACGCCCACCAGGCGATTGCGGCGAAGAGGACCACCAGGCCGATTGTTATAAGCTGTCTTTCCTTCTTTCTCATTCTTCAAACACCTCCTAATCCTCCGATCGCTTCTTTGAGCATGTCCGGGACTTCTTTCAGGAAAGAAAAGAAAGTGTCAACTAACCCGAATGACTTTAAGAGCGCTAGAGCACCGAGGGCATAGAATACTAGACTCACCTTGCCCTTTGCCAGGACGCCGATGAAGATTAGGATAATCCCGAGGGCGAGGTACGGGTGAGTGTGAGCGAGTTCTTGCCCTTGAGAGATGAGACTGTTCGCGTCCATCAGCGCCCATCTCCGCGGAGGGCGAGTGCACCGAGTATGGCTGCAACGCTGAATGAAACCACACCCTTGACGAGCTCGAACATCGTTGCTTTAGGGTCTGAAGTCATTGCAAGCATCGCAATACTGCCCACGATAAGGAAGCTGGCCGCGTCCCACAGCCCCCAATTGTCCAGGTCGGCTATTCTGTAGACTGCAAGGCCGATCAGGGCCGAGGGTATGAAGAGCGCCCAAAAGCCCGTGAGGCCGAAGAGGCCGGCTACTGAAGTCATTGCGTCGCTGAAATGGAAAATGCAGAGGAGGTAGGCAGTGAGAGCCGCTGCAACCCTGCCGAGCATTGCGAGTCACCTCAGATGGGTAGTGAAATCGGAACCTTGCTGATCACGACGTTCACGAGCTTGCTGATGAAGGGCAGGCTGAAGACGGCCTCATTGAGGTATTGGCCTTTCGTGGCAATAGTGGCCGCTATCCAGAGGAATAAGATCAGCTCGTCGTCTCCGGTTTCCGGCATGACTATGTAGAGGGAGTAGGTTATTGCTGCTAACAGGACTCCAGCAGAGTACGAACTCATGTTCATTGCTATCGTTCCAGTCATGACGTAGAGGGTTCCTGCGAATGCGAGCACTGCGATAATGATGCCCCAAAGAACGGGGTGACCGCCGTATCTCCTGCTCATTGTGATGCCCCAATATGTGTAGTCCTTCTTGTCAGAGAACTTGTCAAGGAGCTCTATTGCAAGGACAATCCACACTGGTGTCTTTGCGATTGCAGTAACATAGTCCCCGACCGTGACTGCTTTGTTGGCGGCCCACATCAGCCCGAATCCACCGAGCACTGCAACGATTATTACTTTAGCCAAGTAGTCCGTGGTCCTTAATTTCGCTCCTTGAGCAGCCCAATCAACCACTTCAATGCACCCCCGGTAGGATTGTCAGGAACTTTCCGGCAGTCACGAGCGTTTCAGCCAGCCAGAGCCAGAGGAGCCACTCGCTGGTTCCAGTCCTTGGCATGAGCACTATCAGCGCTACCAGGGCCGAGGCCACCACTGCCGCAGCGCTGGCTGCCTGGATGCTGCCCGATATCAGCCACAGGAAGGCGAAGAAGAACACCCCCGTGGCCAGTATGGCGTAAACCAGCCCGAGCATGCGGTTGCTTGGCTTTTTGATCATCTTGTCGTAGAGCTTTCCACTGTCCAGCCCGTAGTCGAAGAACATTGCTAGCAGGATGGCGGTCACTGGAATGCTAGCGAAAGCCTCATTGAACTCCTGCGCTGTAACGTTGTGCTGGCCCGCGTACCACGCTATCAATGCCATTGCGACCATCACTACTAGCCGGAAACTCCATCCGGAAAAACGGGGGCCGGCGCCCCCGCCCTTCCCGTCCGCCATCTTTTCACCACCTCACCAAAACTTCAGCTTGTCAAAAAGTCCGCCTAACAGGTGTTCTCCGATGAATTTGCCGGAGAACCAGCCCACGAGGATGACCAATCCAAGGATCGAGCCTATTGGCCCAAGGAATTGTCTGCCGAACCAGGTAACCGCCGCTGCAATGATTATCACGAGGACATCCACAAGTGTCAATCCGAAGGGTAACTGTATCCCGTTCTGAAGGAATCCATAGATGTCAAAGTGTGGTTCGTACTGTTTTGCAAGGCCTTCAATGTTCTGCGCCTGTTCTGCATTCCATTCGGCCTGCTCTTTGAGGCCATTGGTTATCTTTATCGCCGCGTTCAGCCAGAAGTCACCGGCGTCTTCCATCTTTCTCGCGTAGTTCAGCCAGTTGAGCGCCCACTTCCCATCCTTGCCCTTCTTGACTTCCTCAAGATATTTGTCAAGGCCCCTCTCGGAGTTCTCATACGCGTCTTTCGCCCTCTTTGCATACTCAATGCCCTCAGGAATATTCATTGTCTCAGCTTTTGCCCTAAGTTCATCAGCCTGGAGCTTCTTCTTTTCGAGTTCCTGTTTGATAGTATCAACAAGCTGCTGCGCCGCTTGGATGTCTGCATCAGAGACTTGGGACTTGTTCGTGAGCTCGACGAGGGGTCGTATTCTGCTGTCTTTGAACGCTACCTCAATGTTCTCCTGGACAGAGACCTTCGGCACCACCATGTACCATATAGGGATTTTGGTTCCATCGTCACGTGTGAGCTCAAGATAAGCCAGGCCCGCGACGACGTAGTCTATTGTGTCGTTTGTTGAGGTGTACTTCACGGGCAGGCCTAGTTCATATGATGTGGTAAAGTCGGTCATTTTAGTGGACTTGGTGTAGGCTATTTCCCAAGTTTGTCCGCCTTTGATAATTCTCGCAACGGCAATCCTGAAGTCGTCGCCAAAAACCGGGAGTTTTCCGTTGATTTTTGTTAGCGGGTCAAAGTAATCTGGAACGGCTTCAAATATGAACTTCCAGTTTGCCGTTGAGTCCATCACGTGAATTGGCGTCGCCATACTGATGACTTCAAAGTTAGACAGGGCCCCGTAAAGCCGCTGCTGGAAGATTTGATACATTTCCACGTACTCAGAATTTAACATGCTCTTTGGAGCGCTCGCAGTTAAATTGCCCCACTGTCCAAAGTCAGGGACTCCAGAGGTATGCATGTAGGCGCTGGTTGTTTCGCCAGTGACGTCGGTGTCAACCATGTCAGTGAGGATGTAACATGTTGAGGAGTTACTGTCATAGACATGCTCCTTACCTCCTGCGAGGTTATTGCACTCTTCTTGGCTGTCTGCAGTCTTCCACTCCCACATTTCTCTTTGTGCATCAATCTCGACCCCGATTTCAAAACGTGGCACTACTGCGTTTGTTAGATTGTGGTATACTGCCCTGTTGAAGTTTCCGGAGTACACTGCGTCACGGACCATGTAGGCATAATCGTCGGGAACCTTGAGTACGGTCCCCAAAACGAATTCATCGCCGTTAAGGAGTGGAACGTCGTCTCCAGACCATGACCACGTCCTCGTCCAGATTTTCTGCCCGGTTTCAGTGTTTATGACGTAAACTTTAACACTGTGCAGGTGCAAGTAGGCCCAATCTGGTTTTTTCTTATCCACAGTTATCTTGATTTGGACTGGAAACGCACTGAAACCATAGACTTTGTCGGGGCCATATACTTGTACTTTCAGATCTCCGAGCGATCCCTGCTGCTGATAGTCATAGCTCACAAAATCACTCATAAGTTGCTGAGTATATTTGGCAAGCTGCACGTATGCCTCCTGTTGAGCCTTTGTTGAGAGCTTCAACCATTCCGCATAATCCGTACCATTGAGTATATCCTTCCGTGTGGCGTTTTTATTAGCGTCCTCCCCAACGGCAGTGCCCTTCTTCTCTCCACCTTTAGCATGATAGTACCCTATTCCCGCTCCCGCTGCGAAAGCCGCCAAGATCAGAACTGCTACCACTATTGTGGCGATTGTCCTGAAAGCCCTGTCCACTCTCTTGCGCTTAATTTCAAGATAAAAAGACGGAAACGGAACATAAACGTTCATCTCCTCACCTCCTCCTCGCGAGGGCTATGAGTGTGAGTAGCCCGAGCCCGCCGGCGCCGATCCAGAGCCAGGTGTTCCCGCTCGAGCCGCCGCCGAGCAGGCTGAATCCTCCAGAATCGCTGATGCTAACGGCCACCTTGTCCTGGAAGACCGTCGCGTTGCCCTGGAGAACCTGGACGTTCAGCTCGTAGGCGTCGTAGGTCAGGTCTTCCGGCACGGCGAAGGCAATGCTGACGTCTTTCTCCGTTAGTGGAGCAACTGAAATGCTCTGGTTGATCTCGCTCGGCAGGAAGCCGCCGCTCACCTTGATCGTGTAGTACTGCACGCTGGAGCTCGGGTTCTTGAAGTGGAGGACAATCGTGCCCTCGCCGCCCTTCTCGACCGTGAGGGTCTTCGTGGTGAGTGAGATGGCAGGGTTCACGGTGACGTCGTAGCTGGCCGTCTGGCCGTTCCACTGGAGTTCCAGGGTATAGGCGCCCTCGCTCGGCACGTTGACGCTGAAGGAGTACGCTTCGTAGGGGCTGAAGGCGTGGGAGTCACTCCAGACCTCATTTCCAGAGCTGTCCTTCAGAACTGCCGTGATGAGGTAGCTCTGGCCGCTGCTCTCGCTGATTCTCAGCTCATTCTGGCCGACCTGCCATTCCTGCGGCATCTGAACCGAAAACGGGAGCGGCTCGACGGTATAAGTGACCTGCTTCGTCGTCGTGTAGGTCTTTGACATGATGGCGTCGTGGCTCTCAACGCTCAGAGTGAACCCGTGCTGGCCGACCGCGCCGGCCTTGAACTTGATGCTGACCTGAACAGGCGAGGAAATGTCGCCGAGGTAGTACTTGCCGCTCTCGGGGCTGATTGTGGAGCCGTCTTTCTGAACTTCGAGGAGACTGGTGAGGCCGCTTATGGACAGGTAGGTGTTATAAGCCGCGTCAGTCGTGATCGGCGAGAGTGTGAAGGTGAGCGTGTAAATCGTGTTTTCAAGAATGTTGATGCTCTCGGGGAAGTTCTCGAACTTGAAGGCGGCTGAAGAGGGATACATAACGACGGAGAGAGAAGTGTCGTTCTGAACGTCCACCGTCGCCGTGGTGCTCCAATACCCGCTTTTCTCGAAAGTTAGCGTGTGCTGGCTTACTGGAAGTTCCAGTGTGTCTCCATCATTCAAAGTGCCAAGCGTGGAATCCCCTTCCTTCACCGTAACCCCTGAAAGGGCCTGACCGGTGAGGCCGTCGCTAAAGTGAAAGGTTACAGCAGTCAATGGGTATCCAGTAAGGTATACTACAATGTGAGTATATTGACTGTCAGAATTATGAATTGCAATATTACCCGCATCGCTCTCAACATAAAGCACCCTCAAGCCAGACGTGTCAGATGCAGGTATCCCCTCAACAGACACCTCAGAACCTCCGTACACCCACAAATATCCAGTTGTGTAAATAGACTTTGTACCTCCAGCACTGATACTAGTCTCAGTAGCAGCAACAGCAACAACCTTCGTCAGTTTTGTATCTCCCAAGTAAACATCGCCTATCGTCTTGTTAGAAGTGATAAACCAGTACGCCCTGTTGATATTATTCTGCGGCGAAAGAGTTAGCTGCTGACCGTCAATTGTTATCGTAACCCTATCAGACGAATACCTGCTCCCACCAAACAGATACCATCCCGCACTAGATAACCCGTACTGTGATGCAAGCGTGCTATTGATCCAGACAACAACAGGAAAAGTCTCATATGACAACGGCCCAACATACTCATGTTTAGTTACCGTCAAAGCCGAAACCTGCCCCGTCCCTACCGCCAAAAGCGAGCCGAGCACCAACAGAGCGAGCAAAACCGCCGTCTTCTTCATTCTTCATCCCTCCACGCCGTAGTCAACGCCGATTGCGCCCACAAGCCCGAGGAGAAGCGCGAGGTTCTGAACGCTGTTCTTCAGAGCGTCGAGAAGAGCCGTGCCGTTCGCCTGCCAGAGCGCCGCCAGGAAGCTCAAGAGCATCATGTCGTAGAGTAGCACGCGCCAGCCTGATGTGAACGGCTCGATGAGGACGATTGCCCTGTTCCCCTTGTTCGTGAGCGCCCAATGCATGATGACACCGCCAACCGCTCCAATCGCCAAGGCTTCCTTCGTCATGAGCGGCCAGGCGATGTAGTACCACGCTCCGACGAGCACGAAGAAGATGATGAGCTGCGCGAGGCTCTTCGGCTTCATACTGCCATCACCTTCCGCGCTTTTGCCATGCGGACTTGCTTCAAACGTGCGAGCTCAGCCTGCTTCTGCTGTAGAACCCGAACCGCCTTCGCCTTTTCCTTCTGTAGCCCGTTCAGCATTTCAGAAAGCTGCGAGTTGTACCGCTTCCAAAACTCAACTTCCCGCTCAAGCTTCTCAAGAGTGTCCATACTACCGCCTCCGGAGGACTATCGGCGGGCCTCATCACCGCGGGAGTGTTCTCCCTTTCGGCTCAGCCCTCAACTATGAATGCGATTTCACAGAACTGATTAGAGCGGAGGAAGGCCCGAGTGTGCCTAAAATAGAAATTACGGCGATGATATTTAAGAATATTAGAAAAGCGTTAGGGAATGGTTAGTTAAGGATTAAATAAAAATACAGGGATTTACCCAAGGATTTTCCTGTAGAGCTCTCTAATCGCCATCCTGACGACTGCTGACTGGTTGTTTACTCCAGTCTCTTTTGCAAGCTTCTTAATCATACTATGGGTCTCCTTATCGATGCTAACCGACCAAACAAAAGCACCAGAACCATTCAGCTTCTCCCGGGCCATCCTCCGCTCACCTCCTACATTTTTTCAAGTAGATCAACACGAACATGAGGGTGACCATAGCAAGTGTCAGCACGAAAATGAAAGTCAAAGTAAGGCAAATCGTGTAGCAACTTGCTTGATAGAGGGCCTTGTTGAGGGCTGGTGCGAGATTAATCATGGCCTCATCCCTCCTTGCCGTACCGCTCGGCCCACTTCCGGGCCTCCCACCAGGCGGTGAAAGCATCATACGCCAGCGCAGAGAACACTACCGCGAACGCTCCACCAAAAAACAGCCAGATAATTCCGAGCGGAGTCATTTTCTCTCCTCCCGTATCTTTTTAAAAAGCTCAAGCTCGGCCCTCTTCAGGGTGAGCTTGTGAGAAACGAAAGCACGAGTCCGCTCCACGTCACCCCAAAGCCAGGGCGCGATGATGAAAGCCCACAAGCGGGCAAAGCGCCCGTTGAGGAGTTTGAGTTGCCTCTCCAAGTCATTGATGCCTTCTCTGATGAGCTTCCAGGGCCTGAACAGTATATCGTATAGTATAGAGAGCATCGCTCCGAGCACGAGCAGGGTAAAAATCCAGTTCAGGACACTCATTTATCATCACCCCTGAGGGAAATTCCCAACCTGGCGCGTTTGGAGCGCCAGCCGCCTTCCAAAACAAGCTTCAAATCCTCAACCACGGCAGAATACCACTCGTCGGCGAGAAGCGTTTTGTTGAGGTAGTGCCTGGCGCCTACTGTCTCCGCCTCGCGGCCCTGGATGAAGTCTGCGATGTCGGCCGGAACACCTCTGCGGATCAGGAAGTTGTAGTGCCATTTCCTGATGCTATTCGCCGAAACGCGGCCATAGCGAACCCACTTCCAAGCGGTCGTCTCCTTTGCCGAGAATTTCTTCAACTCTGGCACAAAGTCAGCCGGGAAGTACGCCCAAAATCCCCTCTTCTTGCCCTCGGAGATGTCTTTGATCGGATACCTGGCAATACCTTCAAGAGGAAACTGGAGCCTCGCCGGGTCATAGCTCTCGAACATCCTGATGAGCTGAGCGAGTCGGACTCCCGAGAAAACCATCGCCTTGAAGAGGAGCCTAGCCTCCTCGCGGCGGTCCTGAATGCGCTTCCAGGCCTCAGACACTTCATAGTCATTGAGGTGAACCTCTCTCACACCACTCCGCTTTGCTTTTGCGGCCTCTTGGAGCATCTTGGAAAACTCTTCGTCGAGGATTTCCTTCTCTGCAAGATATTTGAGAAAGTTCCTGAGACCGTAGACGTACCTCTTCTTATTTCCGAGAGTGTCAATTGTTCTTTTGATACTCTTCTTGTTCAAGGTTATTTGATAGTTATTGAACATTGTCTCAAGCGCGTTGTAGTAGTCCTTCACTGTCCGTTCTCTCTCGATTTTACGGGAAAGCCACTTTAGAAAAGCCTTTTTCTCGTGGCTCCACACTTCGTTTAGCGTTTTAAGTGCGATGACGCCCTCGTAATCCGCAGGTCGCGGGTTCAAATCCCGCTCCCGGCTCCACAACCGTCCTTCCCTTCTAAAAGCCACGCTTTTGGTCGAAAGCCGCTGTAAAATGGCGTCTTCTATGTAACGGCTCCTATTATACGTTGCAACCGTGGAGATCCTAACGTTCAAGCCTTGACAGAGTCAGATCATCCCGATGGTCACCACAGAACCAGCCCGCTCTTTACCGTAATTGAGACTATGGCCTGCCGAGTACCCGGGGCCGGGACCAGCACCAGGTAGAGCGGACCCTTCTCCGGGAACCTCCAGATCTTCTCAATGCTGGTTGTGTCCTCCGCCTTGAAGAAGCACAGGGGCCCTTCTCCAGATTTGAGCATTTCAACGCCAGTTCCATCGGTGATGCAGACCGTCACCGGCTGTGTGGATTTTATCGAAAAGTACACGGTGCTCCACTGATGACCGTTGAGCGTGTAAAGATAGTACTCCCCGGAGTTCAGCACGACGTCCTCTTGGAACCTGTGAGGGCCCCCCCACACCGCGGCGGCCATAAGCACGGCTACCACTATCATGAGGGAGAAACCGAGGGCTTCCATTTTTTTCAGGGTCGGGGGCCTCACGGTTATCGCGGCCATCATCATTCCCTCGATTTACAAAATAGTATCTGCCCTATTTAAACATTGTGACTCAAAGTCTTGATTTTAGACGATTTTATCACCAATATCCCCAATTTTTGCTGTTTTAATACATACTTGGACAAAATCCAGGATGTTGGAGCACCGCGGCGGCAGGTACTATCCACCCGTGGTCGGCTTCCAGGCGCACTACTGGGAGGTTTATAAACCCAGAGAACCAAAGGTTGGGTATGCGGCGCGAAGCTCTGGGGACCGCCCTGGCGCTCTTGGGGATGGTGATATACGGACTTGAGCCGGTTGTTATAAAGTCCAACCCAACCAGTCCCATTAGTTTCGCTGCCCTCTCTGCCCTGCTTGCATCTCTCATTCTCTGGACAGCGGTCGGCTGGAGTGGGGGGCTGGATGAGATCCATGAAAATCCCGCCGGAATAAAACCGGCGTTTCTGGTAGGTTTCTTCGGAACTGCGCTCGCCTATCTTGCGTACTCCTTTGGGGCCCGGATGAGCACCGCAATAAACGCCGCCCTCATAACGAGGAGCGAGGTTCTGTGGTCGTTCCTTCTAGCGTGGCTCCTCCTGGGGGAGAGGATAACGAAGCGCCTTGTGGTGTATTCCCTAGTTATCCTGGTGGGCCTGGTTTTTATCATGGTTCCGGGACATTCGGTTGAGCTCAGGCTGGGTGATCTTCTGCTCCTCCTCGTGCCCCTCTTCTGGCAGCTGGGCCACGTTATAGCCAAGAGGCTTCCCTACAGCCCCCAGACGATAGCGGCCCTTCGTAACACCTTCGGGTTCCTCCTTCTCCTGCCTCTGGCGGCTGCGTCCGGACTTGAGTTCTCAGGCTTTGTAATCGCAGAGGGTCTGGTGATAGCGGCCGGTCAGCTCGTGTGGTACGGATCGATAAAGCGCATCAACCTCTCCAAGGCAACGGCCATAATAACCCCGGCCCCGGCGGTTGCAATAGGCGTCAGTGTGCTGCTGGGGGAGACGCTGACCCTCTATCATGTCGTTGGTTTCGCCCTCATAACCGCTGGAACCTTGGGGGCGATAAAGGTTAAAAGTAAGGTCAAAACCGAAGGTACGCCCTGATGAAGCGGAACACGTCCCTGATCCCGAAGCGGCCCTCCCTCGATGGGTCGTATATCATGCCCACAGGAACTTCCTTTATCCTGGCGCCCATCTTTGCGGCCTTCAGGAGCATCTCCGTCTCAACCTCGTAGCGGTCGCTCTCTATTTCCGGAAGGAACTCCCGTCTGTAGGCCCTGAACCCGCTCTGGGTGTCGTAGACATAGCGCCCCAGTTTGAGGCGTATAAGCCGTGTCGTCAGGATGTTGCTGATTCTCCTGTGCAGCGGCCTTTTTCCAGCCTCCTCGACCTTCCTTGCCCCTATCACCAGATCGGCCTCACCGCGGACTATGGGCTCGACGAGCTTTATTATCTCCTCCGGCCTGTGCTGTCCGTCGGCGTCGATGAAAACTATCACGTCCCCAGAGGCCTCCTCAACGCCCCTTCTCATTGCGCAGCCCTTGCCGCAGTTCCTCTCGAGTCTAATCGCCTTTGTCCTGGGGTCCTTCTCGGAGAACGCCCGTGCTACATTGTAAGTCCCATCGCCGGAGCCGTCGTCCACGACCACTACCTCATCGATAAAGTCCGGTATCCTGCCCAGAACGCTGGGAAGGCGCTTTTCTTCGTTGTACGCTGGAATCACAACGCTTACCCGTTTTTCATCCAGCATTCAATCCTCCTCTCTCAGTTTCTCCAGGGCACGCGCGGCCTTTTTCCTGAAGTCCTCCTTATCGAGGAACTCCCAGTAGTGCTCCCTGCCTGGAAACGCGCCGCCCTTAACCTCCTCACGATAGTTCTCAATCGCCAGGCGCATCATCCCGCCGATGTCAGCGTACTTCTTGACGAAGGGTGGGGTCTCCTCGTAGATGCCGAGAAGGTCATGCCAGACGAGAACCTGGCCGTCGACCCACGGCCCGGCACCAATGCCGATCGTGGGGATTGATATCTCTTCGGTCACGAGTTTTGCCACGTCCGCGAGGGTGAACTCGAGGACAACCGCAAAGGCCCCCGCCTTCTCCAGTGCCTTGGCGTCGCGGAGGATTTCCTCGATCTCCTCCTCGGTCTCCCCCATCAATCTGTATCCCCCGAACCTCAGATAGCGCTGCGGGGTAAGCCCGGTGTGCCCCATGACGGGTATTCCCATGCGCACGAGCTTTCTGACGAGCTTCCTGTGGTCGTAGCCGCCCTCGATCTTAACGGCATCCGCACCGGCCTGTATCAGTCTAACCGCGTTCCTCAGGCCCTCGTCGGTGTCTATCTCGTAGCTCGCAAAGGGCATGTCCGCCAGAACGAGCGCCCTCTTGACGGCCTTCGAGACCGCCCTGGTGTGGAAGACCATCTGCTCCATAGAAACGTTCAGCGTGTTCCCCTCGCCGTAAACAACCATGCCTAGGGAATCGCCGATGAAGATGATGTCCATCCCTGCCCTGTCGGCTATCAGTGCGGACGGGTAATCGTAGGCGGTTATCATCGCGATCTTTTCCTTCCCCTTCATCTCGATAATCCTTCGCGCCGTTATTTCCCTCATGTTCTCCACCTCTGAAGGGTTAGACGGCGGTCTAATTAACGGTTTCGATGGTTGGGTTTATTAAGCAGTGAGCGGAGATAGTATAGGTGCCAGTAGTGGGGGAGCCATCCTTTGGATCAGTCAAAGCCAAGGGAAAACCTGCCTTGAGAGTGATGGAGGAGATGCAGGCTCAGTACGTTTCAAGTGCGGACGCTCATGAGGAGACGTTAATTGATGCTCGGCATCTTGAAGGGGCGGATTTAAAAGTAACGAAATTTCCGCCAGCGCTTTCAAAGAAAGGGCTGTGGGAGGTGAGGGAATGAGGGAGTGGGAGCACTACGAGCACACGGCGGATGTGGGCATCCGCGGCTACGGTGAGAGCCTCGAGGAGGCATTTGAAGCAGTTGCCCTAGCGCTCTTTGATGTGATGGTTGACGTGAGGAAGGTGGAGAGCAAAGAATGCCGTGAGGTCGAGGCCGAGGGCGAGGACCTGATGGCGCTCCTGTACAACTTCCTTGAGGAGCTTCTCGTGCTTCACGACATGGATGGTCTGGTCTTTGGGGACGTTAACGTCGAGATAGAGAATGCCGGGGAAGGCTACCGGCTCAGGGCGAAGGCCTGCGGCGAGGTTCTCGACTACGAGAAGCACGAGCCGAAGGAAGAGGTGAAGGCGATAACCTACCACGAGATGAAGATAGAACAGCTGCCGGACGGGAGATGGATGGCGCAGCTGGTTCCGGACATCTGAGGTGGTTCCATGAGCGCGAGGGACAGGATTAAGGAGACCAATCCCGCCTTTTACGAGCGCTATTCGATGCTTGAAGACACGGACGAGTTCTGGGAGTTCATAATCCGACCCCTGCGGCAGAGCATAAGGGTGAACACCCTCAAGGCTCCGCTTGATGTGGTCGTTGAGAGGCTTAAGGAGGAGTTCGAGCTTGAACCGGTTCCCTGGGTTCGTGAGGGGTTCTTCATCAACGTTGACAACCTCGCGAAGGTGCCGGAGCACAGCCTGGGCCTCATCTTTGGCCAGGAAGCGAGCTCCATGATACCCCCCGTCGTCCTCGGCCCCAAACCTGGTGAGCTGGTTCTCGACATGGCCGCCGCGCCGGGCTCGAAGACGGGCCAGATTGCTCAGTACATGAATAACGAGGGCTGCATAATAGCCAACGACCCCAAAATAAGCAGGGCGAACGTTCTCATAGCGAACCTCAACAGGATGGGGGTTTTGAACACCCGGGTGAGTGTGAAGGACGGCGTTTACTTTGCCCGCTTTGAGAATCGCTTTGACAGGATCCTGCTGGATGCCCCGTGCTCTTCGGTTGGCATGATACGGAAGAAATGGAGGTTCCTGACAGAGTGGCGCATGAAAGAGGTTGTCCGGTACATGAACATCCAGAAGAGGCTCATCATGGCAGCTTACAGGGCGCTCAAGCCCGGCGGAACGCTGGTTTACTCCACCTGCACCATAGACCCCATAGAGAACGAGGAGGTCGTCGATTACCTGCTCCGGAAGACCGACGCGAGGCTCGAGCGCATAGACCTGCCCGTGAAGACCAGCGAGCCGATCCT
The DNA here is from genome assembly GCF_001484195.1 of Thermococcus celericrescens. Lineage (NCBI taxonomy): Archaea > Methanobacteriati > Methanobacteriota > Thermococci > Thermococcales > Thermococcaceae > Thermococcus > Thermococcus celericrescens. The sequence goes on along the minus strand of NZ_LLYW01000013.1, from coordinate 11,144 downwards.
CGAGTGGGAGGGGAGAACCTACTCGGAGGAGCTGAGAAAGGCCCTGAGGATTCATCCCAACGACAACGACACCGAGGCGTTTTTCATCGCAAAGATTGTAAAGCCGGAGGGAGGGGCATGAACGACAATCCGAGGGCGGAGATAGGGCAGACAAATGACGCCGAACTCGTCAAAAGGCTCCTCATTGAGAACTACGGCTATGCGCCGGAGCTCCTCTATGAGATACGCGGGAGGTATCACAAGGTCTACGCCTGGAAACCCTGCTCCCTTGAAATCAGGGGCCCCGACAGAAACGGGGTGTACTTCGGCAGGGTGGAGAGCGACGGGATAAGGCTGAGCATCGAAGGTTCCTTCCTCGTTGGGCCGAAAGCCACAAAGAACGTCGTTGAGCTGGACGACGGGAGGGCTAAGCGGTATCTGGCCGGCGAGAGCGTGGAGATTGATGATAAAGACCTTCACGGATGGGTGATAGTCAAGTGGCGCTCCTACTACCTCGGCTCGGCCAAGGCCAAGGAAGGCAGGCTCATAAACTACGTGCCGAAGGAGAGGAGGCTGAAGCTCGAAGACCCCACGAAAGCTTAAAATAACGTTAGGGTAATCTAAACAGGAGGTGGGAGGATGGTGCCGCTGAAGAGGATAGATAAAATACGCTGGGAGATACCGAAGTACGACAAGAGAATGCGCGTTCCGGGCAGGGTTTACGCTGACGACCAGCTGATAGAGAAGATGAGGGGAGACAGAACCCTTGAGCAGGCTGCCAACGTTGCGATGCTGCCCGGCATCTACAAGTACTCAATCGTCATGCCCGACGGTCACCAGGGCTACGGCTTCCCGATTGGCGGAGTGGCGGCGTTTGACGCCAGAGAAGGTATAATAAGCCCTGGGGGCGTGGGATACGATGTGAATTGTCTTCACGAAGAGACTGAGGTCATAAGTGATTTGGGATTCAAGATCCAGGTAAAAGATCTTCCCGATTCATTCAAAAAGGTTCCACTGAAGGTTTACGACGCAAAGGAGGGCCACAACGATCACTCAAGGATAATGCTGGTTGCAGAGAGGGACGCCGATGAGGAGATATACGAAATAAATCTTGCAAGTGGGAGAATCCTTAAGGCTTCGGGAGACCATCCAGTATTGACAGAGAACGGGTACATAATGGCAAAAGACCTAAATCCCGGCGATTTAGTTGCGGTCTATCCATTCGAAGGAGTGAAATACGAAGAACCCGAACCGAGGGTTCTCTTAACTCGCGAAGATTTCAAAAACGAAGACAGACAGCTGGTTAAGTACTTGGAAGAGAGGGGACTGCTCCCACTGAGGATGAACGACCCAAGGATTGGGATTCTGGCAAGGATACTGGGATACTTTATAGGCGATGGGTCCTTTAACATTTACCGCGAGAAGAACGGTAGGGAACGGATAATCACCGGCTTCTACGGAGACGAGGTGGGACTGGAGGCCCTTAGAAAGGATATCGAGTTCTACTTTAACGTCAGGGCCTCCAGAGTCTACAAAAGGATCAGAAAAGAGAACGTTAAGACTGCATGGGGAGAGTTTGAGACCGAGGGAACTGAGTACTCGATAAAGGTTACATCAAAGGCGTTTTCAAAACTCCTCATTAAGCTGGGTGCTCCGGTGGGCAAGAAAACCAACGTTGACTTCGACGTTCCGGAATGGATCAAAAAGGCTCCCAAATGGGTTAAGAGGAACTTCCTAGCGGGGCTTTTCGGTGCAGACGGAAGCAAGCCGACATTGATTTCAGATGAGTATAAATACACGCCAAATTCCATATCCCTAACTGCAGTTAAGACCAAAGAACTCGAAGAAAGCCTCGTGGGATTCCTAAATTCAATTAAAGAACTGCTGGCGGAGTTTGAAGTCACCTCGCACGTAAGAAAAGTCAAAGAGTACGACAATCGGGTAATGTACAGGCTTGTAATATACTCCAACACGAGGGAGATGTACAACTTCCTCTCCAGAATTGGCTACGAATACACCGCCCAGAAACCCTACGCACTGATCTTCGCGGAATACTTGAGGAGAAAAATCGTGATAGGAGAAAACATCTCAGAGAGCAACTTAGTCCAGAGAAACAGAAGGATGAGAGAACTTCTACCCGACTTCGAGAGCTTTCTCAAGACCTACGGGCTTGAAGGTGGCTTCGTGCTTGATCCAGTAATTGAAGTCAAAAGGATAAAAAGTGACTCCAAAAGGCTCTACGACATCGGAGTCTATCACGAGGCCCACAACTTCATAGCCAACGGCGTTGTCGTCCACAACTGCGGCGTCCGCTTAATCAGGACCAACCTCACCGAGAAGGAAGTAAGACCTCGCATCAAGGAGCTCGTGGACACGCTCTTCAAGAACGTCCCGAGCGGGCTGGGAAGCAAGGGAAGGGTGAGACTCCACTGGACGCAGCTTGACGACGTTCTCGCTGACGGTGCCAAGTGGGCAGTTGACAACGGCTACGGCTGGAAGGAGGACTTGGAGCACCTCGAGGAAGGCGGAAGGATGGAAGGTGCGGATCCAAATGCCGTCAGCCAGAAGGCAAAGCAAAGGGGCGCTCCACAGCTCGGTTCCCTCGGCTCAGGAAACCACTTCCTTGAGGTTCAGGTGGTTGATAAGGTCTTCGACGAGAAGATAGCGGAAGCCTACGGCCTCTTCGAGGGGCAGGTCGTTGTCATGGTTCACACCGGAAGCAGGGGGCTCGGGCACCAAGTGGCGAGCGACTACCTCAGGATAATGGAGAAGGCCAACCGGAAGTATGGGGTTCCGTGGCCAGATAGAGAACTTGTCAGTGTTCCCTTCCAGACAGAGGAGGGACAGAGATACTTCTCCGCGATGAAGGCCGCTGCCAACTTCGCGTGGGCCAACAGGCAGATGATAACCCACTGGGTCAGGGAGAGCTTCGAGGAGGTCTTCAAGAGGAAGGCTGAGGACATGGAGATGAGCATCGTCTACGACGTCGCCCACAACATAGCTAAGGTCGAGGAGCACGAGGTCGATGGGAAGAAAGTCAAGGTCGTGGTTCACAGGAAGGGAGCGACGAGGGCATTCCCGGCCGGCCACCCCGACGTGCCGAGGGCCTACCGCGACGTCGGCCAGCCGGTTCTGATTCCTGGCTCGATGGGAACCGCGAGCTACGTCCTGGCCGGTGCGGAGGGTTCGATGAAGGAGACCTTCGGTAGCTCCTGCCACGGTGCGGGAAGGCTGATGAGCAGGCACGCCGCGACGAGACAGTACCGCGGCGACAGGCTGAGGAACGAGCTCGCAAGGCAGGGAATCTACATCCGCGCGGCGTCTCTCAGAGTCGTTGCCGAGGAGGCTCCAGGGGCTTACAAGAGCGTTGACAACGTCGTCAACGTCGTCCACCAGGCAGGAATAGCGAACCTCGTGGCGAGAATGCGCCCGATGGGCGTCGCCAAGGGGTGAATCCTTTCTGTTTTTGTATTCACTATCATTCCCGGAGGCGTTTGGGATGGAGTTGACCCATGTTGATGAAAAGGGCGTTAAAATGGTGGAGGTAGGCCATAAGAACGAGGTTTTTAGGAGGGCATTGGCAAAGGGCAGGATAAAACTGAAGCCCGAAACCATCGAGCTGATAAAATCCGGGAAGACGAAGAAGGGGAACGTTATCGCAACGGCCCAGATAGCGGGAATCCTGGCCGTTAAGAAAACGCCCGAGCTGATTCCGCTCTGCCATCCGATACCCCTCACGGGCGTTGACATCTCATTCGAGTTCGGTGAAGACTACATAGAAGCCACCTGCGAGGTTCGCGCCACCTACAAGACCGGGGTTGAGATGGAGGCCCTCACCGGCGTCACCGTCGCCCTGCTGACGATATGGGACATGGTCAAGGCCGTTGAGAAGGACGAGAACGGTCAATATCCGTTCACGATGATAGAGGGTATTCACGTGGTCGAGAAGGTGAAGGGAGCGAATCAATCCCTGCAGTGGCCTAGGACGAAGTACTCCAACACCTTCGAGAGGTCGTCGAGGAAGAAACCGACGAAGAACAGCAGGAACGTTCCGAGCGGATACCTCTCAAAGTAGTTCCAGACCAGCCACCACACGGCACCCCAGATGATGATGCGGGGCACCTCTATAATGACCATTGATTTCCTTGAGACCTCCCTCAGAAGGAAGCGCTTAAGCCCGTTCTCATCGCGGGCGATGTAGCGCCCCGAATTTGGCCATTTCTTTTCATGAAGCCGTTTGGTGTGCCTCGCCAGGAACAGCCGGCCCTTCGGAAACTTCAGCACGTAAACGTAGTCCCCGTAGCTCGAGGCCATGAACGACTCTATGGCGAGTTCGATATCGATGTCCCTCGGGAATTCGGAGACGTGGGCGCCCCTCCGGCGGAACCCATTAACTATCTCCTCCGGTTTGAACTTGTCGAGTTTGAGAACTCTTATGTGATAGCTCGGGCTCAGGAACCTCCCGATTATCATGGTACTCAACCTGTTAGTATCTGTGTACTAGGAAAATTTAAATTTGTTGGAGTGGACGACTCAAAAAATATTTCAATGAAGAAGTACAGAGAAAATCACTGGTGGTGTCCGTGAACATACTCCTCTTTGGCCCTCCCGGGAGTGGAAAGAGCACCCATGCCAAACGGATAGTCGAGCGCTACGGTCTGACGTACATCTCCTCAGGGGACATAATCCGTTCGGAGATCGAAAAGAGAACCGCCCTTGGCGTTGAGATGGACAACTACCTATCGAGGGGTGAGCTGATACCCGACACGATAGTGAACACTCTAATAATATCAAAGCTCCGCAGGCAGAGGAGCAACTTTATCCTCGATGGGTACCCCAGAACCCCCGAACAAGTGATAACCCTTGAGAATTACCTCTACGATCACGGCATCAAGCTTGACCTTGCGATGGAGATATTCATAGACCTGAAAACAAGCATCGAAAGGATTTCCGGCAGGAGGATATGCTCCAACTGCGGTGCCGTCTATCACGTTAGGTTCAATCCACCAAAGCGGGAAGGTATATGCAACCTTTGCGGGGGGCGGCTGGTTCAGAGAAAAGATGATATGCCTGAAATCGTTGAGCGCAGATACAGCATATACACGAAAAACATGGAGCCCATAATAAAATTCTACCGGGGAAAGGGGATATACGTTAGGATAGAAGGAAACGGGGGAGTCGAGGAGGTGTGGAAGAGGATACGTCCTCTTCTGGATTACATCAGCTCTCGGGAGTCCCTTTTCCAAGGACGCTCATAAGCTCCCTTATATCGTCCATCCTTGAAAGTTCCTCCGCTTCCTTTTCTATCTCGTCGAGCTTTTTCATGATTACCCCTATCTTCTTGTCGCCTGGATCCAGAACCTTGGCCTCCACGGATATGTATCCCGCGTTGAGGGTTCTGAGGTAGGAGGTTGCTTTGCGTTCAAGCTCCCTTGCGAGGGCCTCTTTATCATGCGGTGACTTTTTCTCCGGAACGAGCAGAGTGATCGTCAGTTTGGGCCTTCCATCCACGGGCATTGTTAACGTGATGGTGGAAAATTCAACCCGCTTGTCCTTCAGGTAGATTACAAGTCCCTTCCCCAGTCGTTCTATCGTCCTCCTGATATCGTCGGGGCAGCTTACCACGAGGCTGACTTCTTCCTTCCGCGGCTTTCTGGCTGCCTCTATGGTTCTGAATCCCGCCACCTGAAACCTGGCGTCGTACAGCCTCCCAAACGTGCGGGTGGCGTCCTCGGCTAGCTTCTCAAGGAGGCCCGATATTATCGAGTCCAGCTCGCCGGGAAGAAACGTCTCGGGCCTGCGGATTTCGAAGAGGAATGCCAGCTTTATGACCCTCCCAACCGGCTTCACGCCGACTTTCATACCCACGAGCTCCACGCCTAGGGTTTCGAGGGCGTCCCGGATGTTCCCAGCGAAGAGTTTTTCGACCACGGGATAGTACTCGGGGGGTTCAACGGTTAGTACTGTCATTTGATAGTTCTACGGCGAAATCACTTTAAGGGTTTTTGTCCAACCTCCCCTAGGTGACCCAGATGAAGGTCATGTTCTATGCCACGTTCCGCGAGATAATCGGCAGGCGGAAGGTTGAGGTTCACGGGGTGAGGACCGTCCGCGAGCTCATAGATTACCTTGCCGAACATTATACCCCAGAGATAAAGAAGCAGCTCCTTGGAACGCCCCGCGTCGGCCCGGATAAGCCCATAGACGGCATGGTCCTCGTCAACGGCCACAACGTTTTTCACCTCAAGGGCCTCGATACCGAGCTGAGTGAGGAGGATGTGGTTCACATATTCCCTCCCGCGGGGGGTGGTTGAATGGCGGTCGCGGAGCTCTGCCTCTTCCCGCTCGGCACGGAGAGTCCCAGCGTCGGGGAGTACCTGCGTCCGGTTATCGACGTTATAGCCTCCAGCGGACTGAAGTACAGGGTCTGTCCAATGGGGACGGTGGTGGAGGGCCCGGTGGATGAGATTCTCGAACTGGTTGAGAGATGCCACAGGGCGATTCTGGAAGCGGGGGCAAAGCGCGTCGTGATAAGCCTCAAAATCGACGACCGCATTGATAAGCCGCCGACAATCGAGGGCAAGGTGGGCGTCTGAATGGTCGAGTACTTTGACAGGATAGCCGAACGCTACGACGGGTGGTACCGGACGAAGACGGGCCGCTACGTGGACAGAACGGAGAAGTGGCTGATATTCTCCATGCTGCGGACCAGAAGGGGAAGGGCCCTCGACCTCGGCTGCGGGACCGGGAACTATACCCTGGAGCTCAAAAGAATGGGCTTCGACGTCGTCGGCCTCGACGCCAGCGAGGGGATGCTGAGGGTAGCGCGCTCGAAGGGCCTGAACTGCGTCAGAGGAGACGCCTACAGCCTGCCGTTTCCGGATGGGAGCTTTGACCTCGTTCTGAGCGTCACGATGTTCGAGTTCATCCACGAGCCGGAAAACGTCATCTCCGAAATTTACCGCGTCCTGAGGCCGGGGGGTGAGGCGGTCATCGGCACCATGAACGGACGCAGCGTATGGTTCCTCTTCAAACGGCTTAAAAGCCTCTTCGTTGAAACAGCCTACCGCTATGCTCGCTTTTACACTCCCAGCGAGCTTGAGGAGCTCCTCCTGGGGGCGGGATTCGGGGAGGTTGAGAGTGCGGGGGTAATATTCTTCCCCTCGTTCTGGCCCTTCACGGGACTGGCCGAGGGAACGGACAGGAAGTGCCACAGGAAATGCAGGAACCTTGCGGCGTTCGTGGCGGTCAGGGGGAGGAAGGTTTGAGGAGGATACGGCTCATAACCCGGGAGGAGGCGTTTAAACGCGCGGAGCACATAATGAACGAATACAGGGCGGCCTACGGTATCGATTTTGAGATGGAGTATTCTTTCCTGCCCGTGGAGCTTCTCGTCCCAACACAGGCGGAGCTCAGTGAGGTGAAGCTTCTCGTGGTGCTGGAGGAGATAAAACACGGGTACGATGCCCCGATAACAGTCATACCCTACGGGAGGCGCTACTATATCCTCGACGGCCACCACAGGGCCTTTGCCCTCTGGAAGCTGGGCTTCAGAGAGGTGGAGGCGCTCGTGCTGCGGCCGAAGGTTCGGTTCCTGCCAGGGGTTGTGAGGACCGCGGAGAAGAGCGGACTTAGGGGCATAGGAGGGATAAAAATAGTCAGGGATTAGGAGGGCTCAGCCCTCCCAGATTACGTACTCCTTCTTCGTTATGAACACCGGCTCCACGCGCTTCTTGACTATGACAACCTTGTCCTCACCGTACTTCTGGTAGAGCTTCTCGATGTATGCACTGAACACATCGGACGGCATCGAAGCCTGCGCCGTTATCACGTTGTCACCGGCCTTGACGCTCAGCTCCTTGACCGGAACGTAGGTTATGATGTCCTGGTGGGGTTCTAGATAGAACTTATCCTGATAGATGTCCTTGCCGTTGGGGGCGACGTAGTAAACTATGCTCGCCCTGAGTGCAAGCTGCACATTGCTGTAGTCCTTTCTGAACGCGGCTTTGAGCTCGAGCTGACCACTCTGGCCTTCACCCAAGAGGTAGGTTGGATTGGCGACCTTCCCGTTTACCCTCGGCTCGCCGTTGAGCACTCCAACGGGACCGTCCTGGATTAGGACAAAGCGGTACTTGGTGGCGTTCGGGACAAAGAGGCTGACCTCCACGGGGGTCTCGTTGAGGTGGTTTATGCCGAGGCCCTCAGCGAGGGTCTCCCTCTTGATGAGCTCGGTTCCGTTGTATGCCTCGAAGACCAGGGCTGCGTCCTTGACGTCCCTGCCGAAGGCCGAAATCCAGAGTCTGAGCTTCTGCTCTCCGAGCGGGAGTTTTCCTCCGCCCATAGTGCTGTAGAATGTCTTCCAGGTGCCGTTCTCGTACCGATCGATTCTATACACAGCGAATGGCCTGAACTCGTAGGTTGAGACGCCTTCGTCGTTGTGGACCGGCTTGAAGTTGGCGAAGAGCTTCTGAGCATCCCACGGCTCGAGGGAGTACGGCATATGGAACACGAGCCTGACAAAGTTGCTGAAGGCTATCTTGTGGTACGCCAGAATGCCATAGTTGCCGAAGAGATAGAGGACGTACGGAATGTCTCCCCTGCCCTGAATAATCTGTCCCCTGGCCAGATCCACTGTCATCGCTGGCTGCTTGTCACCCGCGGCCGTCTTAAGGTAGACAACCGTCTTTCCACTCTCGTTGGCGTACTTAACGTACTGCATTGGCACGACCTGGAACATCGGGATGTGGCTGTATTCGTAGTAGTTTATCGCACCGCCGAGGTAGCTTATGGCGTTGAACTTGTAGATGTCCTGCTGCCAGACTATCATGTAGTTCAGCTCCCAGGCCTCGAAGTCCTGCTCGCTCTCGTTGCCGTAGTGGGAGAAGAAGTCCGCGACTATGTAGCGTCTGTCGTATGCGTGACCGCCGTCGGTGGCGGAGCGCCTGTGACTGAGGAGGCTTGACTCAATCCAGTAGCCGTAGTCCCACCAGCTCGTGGCGCTGTCGAGCGGGTGGCTGTTCTCCTTCAGCCAGTTCAGGGTGTTCATCCATTCGGCTGGGACGGAACCCTGGGCCTTGGCGGTGCTTTTGGCGATGTCTCCCGTGTACTGGGCCCCAATGATGGGCAGTGGCAGGAAGAGGATTATCAGAAGTACCGCGTAGAGGGCCTTGGTTGTGGCGCTCTCCTTCATGGTCTCCACGAAGAGGAACGCCTCGCCGATTGCAACGCCCGCGAGGAGGAGTATGGCTCCCGAAGCCTGGAACACGAAGCGAACCGCGAGCAGGAGAAGGTAGAGGGAACCCGCGTAGTAAGATACTAGGAATATCTCCTTGTGACCGGTCAGGTCGTTTTTGACGAGCTTCCTCACGAACCTTGCAGCCACTGTGATGAATCCGACGGCGGATAGTATGAAGATTATGGCGTCATTGCTCTTGACGCTGTAGTATGCCGCTATGGTTTTCCAGTCCGTTTTCGCGAGCTCGGCAACGGTCTGGTAGAGTGGATTCGACTGGGTGGCGCCGCCGAGGAACTTGAGGAGGTCCCTGCCAAAGTATCCGTAGAACGCTAGGAACCCAAGGATCGCTATGGCGATGATGGTTCCAAACCGGTGCTTCTTGTCAGAGTAGTTGAGGCCTACCCGCTCGCCGTAGATCATTATTGCGACAAGAGCGCTCAGGGCTACAAGGCCCTCAATAGCAAACACGAGGAAGCTTCTGATGCCCACTAGCCTGGTGTACGAGAACACTAGTCCAATAACAAGAGAGAGCCCAAAGAGTGGGAAAAAGTCCCTGACGAACCTCCTGAGGACATCCATCATTCCGAAGGTGAAGAATACCACCACGGTAAGCCCTGCGAAGAGGAGCAGAATTCCGACACCGAACTGGCTTCCGGTCCAGACCGCCATGTAGAGAACGCTCGTCAGCAGGAACAGGACACCTGAGAGGATTTTCTTCGGGTTCCACTTCCTCTCGTCGAGGTAGACCAGCAGGAAGAATACCGCATAGAGGAAGAACATCATGAACGGTCCTTCACCGCGGTTGTTGCCGGAGTAAGTCTTGCTGAAGTTGGCGTAGGAGAACATCATGAAGGCCGCCGCCCAGAGGCCCGCCCAGTTGGAGTGGAGCTTCCTTCCAAGGAGGTACACTGCCACGATGGTCATCGCTCCGACGAAGGGCGGCCAGAGCTTGAACGCTCCCAGCTGGTCGTAGCCGAATATGGATACGATTTTGTAAAATATTGCCTGGACTGTGTAGAGACCGAGGTAGCCGCCTGCTTTTACTCCCGCCGGCGGGTCGGCGTAGGCGAAATACTGGGGAATCCACTCAGTTATAGCCTGCCTGTACATCTCGTAGTGAAAGAACGTATCTGGGTCAAGGAAGGTCTTGTAGTTGGAGGTTATGTTCCTCAGTTTGAAGCCCAGATACGCGAGCAGGAGTGCTATCAGCGGAAGGCCGTAACTTTTGAACTTTTGATAGTATCCGGGGAGGGGAGTGTTTTCCCCTTTCTTCTTCCGCTTCTCCTTAATTTCTGTTTTCACCATCCGGATCACCTCATTCAACGGTAACGGACTTTGCCAGGTTTCTCGGCTTGTCGGGGTCGTTGCCCCTCAAAACCGCCAGGTGATATGCGATGAGCTGGAGCGGTATGATGTATACGATGGGGGTTAGCAGTTCGTCGATACCGGGCATCTCGATAAAGGCGCTGGAGACGCGCCTCAGCTCCTCCCTGTCCCCCAGGCCGATTATGAACGCTCCCCTCGCCCTTGACTCCTCCACGTTGCCCACCATCTTGTCGAAGGTCTTCCCGCTCGGGGCCACCGCGACGACCGGGACGCCCTCTTCGAGGAGGGCCAGCGGGCCGTGCTTCAGCTCGCCCGCACTGAGACCTTCGGCGTGGATGTAGCTTATCTCCTTGAGCTTGAGAGCCCCTTCGAGGGCGGTTGGCACGTTTATGCCCCTTCCAATGTAGAAGAAGTCCCTCCTATCCGCGAGACTCTCGGCGAGTTCCCTGAGGGCAGCGTCGTGCTTAAGGACGCTCTCCACGAGGTCGGGAACCCTCTGAAGGCCGTCCTCCAGGGAGGAGAGGTACGCCTCATCCGCCGTTCCGAGAACCCTCGCGAGCTCGATGGTGAGCATGGTCAGGACGGTGAGCTGGGTGGTGTAGGT